>NZ_BCPO01000193.1:0-42227 GCF_016586105.1 Burkholderia sp. E168m15 | reverse complement strand
TGGACAGCGACGTGACCGAGCTGTTGGTCGAACTCAGGCCGGTCGACAGCGAGCTGATGCCCGTCGAGGTCGACGTGGACAACGACGTCACCGAGCTGTTGGTCGAACTCAAGCCCGTGGACAACGAGCCGACGACCGTCGACGTCGACGTGGACAGCGAGGTCACCGCACTGTTGGTCGAGCTCAGGCCGGTGGACAGCGAACCGATACCCGTCGACGTCGAGGTGGACAACGACGTGATCGAACTATTGGCCGACGACAGCCCCGTCGATGTGGACGTCGACAGCGACGTCACCGTGCTGTCGGTCGAACTCAACCCGGTCGACAACGAGCCGATGCCCGTCGAGGTCGAAGTGGACAACGACGCGATCGAACTATTGGCCGACGACAGCCCCGTCGATGTGGACGTCGACAGCGACGTCACCGCACTGTCGGTCGAACTCAGGCCGGTCGACAACGAGCTGATGCCGGTCGACGTCGACGTGGATAGCGATGTCACCGCGCTATTGGTCGAGCTCAGCCCCGTCGACAGCGAACTGATCCCGGTCGACGTCGAAGTCGACAACGACGTCACCGCGCTATTGGTCGAACTCAGCCCGGTCGACAGCGACGAAACCCCGGTCGACAGCGACGTGATGCTCGACGCCGTCGACGTCGACAATGAATCGAGCGCCGTATTCGTCGCGGCGAGTTGCGACCCGTTGATCGCGTCCGTACTCGACGAACTGATCCGCCCGGCCGCGACGTTGGTGATCTGGCGCTCGCTGCCCGCCTTACCGACACTGACGACGCTCGCCGGGTTGATACCGTTGAAGTTGTACGTGACGCCGCCGATGACCGCGCTGGCCGTCGGATTCGGCGCGGCCGTCGTCGATCCCGAGCCGAGCGCGACATCGTTTGCGTTGTTGGCCACGGCCGCCGCGCCGAACGCGACGGCGCCCGCCGCCGCTGCCGTCGACGTATTGCCGAGCGCCAGGGAACCCGTGCCCTGCGCGTTGTTGGTGTTGCCGATCGCTACCGCGCCGTCGCCGTTCGCGGTGTTGTTCGACCCCATCGTGACCGCGCCGGTGCCGATCGCGGTGCTCGGATCGCCGATCGCTACCGCGCCGTTGCCGCTCACCGTCTGGCCATAGCCCAGCGCGACGGCGCCGATACCGCCCAGCACCTTCGAGCCGTAACCGCCCGCGACCGAACCCGCGCCTGCCGCCGCGGCAACCGAGTTGGAATCGCCGATCGCCACGGTCGACGTCGCCGCCGCTACGCTGTTGATACCGACCGCCGTCGCATTCGTGGCCGATGCCGTCGCACCGGGCCCCAGCGCGCTGGAGGACACGCCGGTCGCCAGCGATAGATTGCCGAGCGCGGTCGCGAACTGCTGGGTCGCGGTCGACTGCACGCCCATCGCGATCGAACTGACGCCCGACGCATTGGCGTTCAGGCCGAAGGCCAGCGCCTGATCGGCGCCGGCATTCGTGTTCGAGCCCATCGCGATCGAACTCGTGCCGAGCGACTGCGTGCCCGACCCGGGCACGCCCGCGGTGCCGCCCCAGCCGATCGCGATCGACGCGGTGCCCTTCGCCCCGCTGTTCACCCCCATCGCCACGCCGGAATTCCCGGTCGTCAGCGCACCGCTGCCGACGGCCACGCCGGCCGCGCCCGAACTGGTCGACTGGTTGCCGAGCGCGACGGAACCCGTGTTCGTGGCATGCGACGCATAGCCGAGCGAGACGCTCTGCGCGCCCGCCGCGCTGGCACCGAGCCCCATCGCCGCCGCGTACTGGCCGGACGCCAGCGCGTTGTTGCCCAGCCCGACGGCGGAAACACCGGTCGCCGCCGCGCCGCTGCCCATCGCGACCGCGCCGCTTTGGGTCGCGCTCGACAGGTTGCCGATCGCGACCGAATAGTCGCCGGAACCGATCGCCTGCACACCGAGCGCCGAACTGTTGACGCCGGTCGCCTGCGAGTTGATGCCGACGGACGTCGAACCATCGCCCATCGCATGTGCGCCCGGGCCGAGCGCCGTGGCCGACAAACCCTGCGCCGTCGACAGGTTGCCGACCGCGGTGGAATTCTGCTGCGCGGCAGTCGAACCGAGGCCGATCGAGATCGCCGTCGTGCCGCCCGACGCGGTACCGCCATCCTGCGCGTATTGCGCATGCGCACTCGCATGGAACAACCCGAGACAAGCGGTCGCCGTCAGCACGGCCAGCCTCAACACCGAAGGCGCCGATGGTATGTCCGCGTGCGTCGCGGCTTCTCCGTGCGCTGCGCATTCCGGCGCGCGCGTCGACGACGCAACACGCTTGCCGCGTGCGCGGTCAAGCTCCGAAGCCGCAACCCAGGCCCCCAGTGCTTCGTTCCAGATCGACTTGAACGACTTGTTCATCTTGTGTTCCCTCGGTTCTCAAGTGCTGGATGACGCAACAGCGAACGCGGCGTCAGGCGAAGCGCGGACCCGCTCCGTTTTCGCCTGCCTCGCGCCGCCCGTCTCTCACTTCGCATTACTAATAAACACTACGAACAGCGTTGCCCGGCATGCTCGACCCACATCGCGAGTGCACGACCGACCGCCGCGCATGCCCGTTCGGCACGATGCGCGACGGCGAAAAAGCCGGCTATCGATTCACGGAAGTCGACATCGCCGGCCCGGCGGCGGCATGGCGCACGACGCGTCGCCATGCCGCACGCGCGCACGCCATCATTCCCGCCGAAGGACGACGTCGAATCTCATCGGAAAAGCGTCGCTCGGACGCTGGACGAACGGATGCCGGCCCGCATCGCGGGCGGCCCGTCATGTTTCATTCAGGCGGCGAAAGGCGCCATGTGGTCCCCGGATCTGAAGCATGCGCCGCCGGATCGCTGACGCTGACAGCCGGCGCCGGATCGATCGACCCGACGCCCTGACCTGCCACGCTTGTCGTATTCATATTTTTCGTATCCGCCTGATTCGATAGAGCACCGCGCGCGGCGCCCGGATCGATCAAACCACCCCGGCAGCCCACGCAAAGTCGCTCACCCCTTTCCGTTCGGCGCGCGACCGGTTTTTTCCGGAAATCCGGAAAAAACCGGCCTCTCGCCGCACGGCCCCGGCATCGAATTAATCGATCGAATTGACTTGACGATTTCTTCTCGCTCGATGCCCTGCCCTCAGCCCCATCCCGTCATTTCGCGATTCATCTTGTATATCGAACCTCGCCGCGAATCATGACGATTGCATTACCCTCGTGCCCGTTATCCTTTTGTTACTTCCATCCCATGATCCGGGAATTACATCGCTCAATGTGACATTGAATATCGACTGCCATGAAAGCGACGGCAACAGCAATTTTGGCGGCAACCGGAGCCGGCAAAAGAACCGATTCCAGCCGTGCCGGGGCTAGTTTGCAGGTATTCTCCCAAGCAAACCTTTTCCGCAGCGGAAAAACCCTTTTCCGGAGCGGACGACAGTTACATTCATACACATTTGCAGGAATCCGGATTTTATAGAAATGGAAATAGCCAAGCGGCATCGATGAAAGACTTAATCTTCATGACAATGAATTAGCAGATTCCATTTACGCCGCACCATCTAACGCTCGACACCTCGCGCATGAATTCATCATCCGGGCCATTCAAATTTCAAAAACCCCTCAACCGGAAATAAAGACCGGAATTTTATTAATCGATTCGGCACAATTTTCCGAAGCATCGACACTCCCGCCGCGCATCCGCCATGCCCCTGCGACAAGCCCACACGCGCCGCACGGAATCCTCACAATCGACGCTGTTGTCGACATATAATTTTTCGCAACAATCGTCCAGATTGCGATGCCGCCGACCTGACAGGCCCACTCCCTTCCAACGCGTTCGCAACCATGTCATCCCGCTTGCCCAGTTCGGCGTCGCCACGCACCACGCCGGATCTCGCTGGCGCCCATATCCTGATCGTCGACGACCGCCCGAACGACCTGCGGCTCCTGACCGAAATCCTGCGCACCGCGCGGTGCCGGATCAGCGTCGCGTTCGACGGGCTGCAGGCCTATCACCGCGCGCAGGCCATCGCGCCCGACCTGATCCTGATGGACGTCCGCATGCCGCGCATGGACGGTTTCGCCGCGAGCCGGCTGCTGGCGTCCACACCGTCGACGCAATCCATTCCGGTGATCATCCTGACGGCCGCCGGCGATCTCGAGGATCGCATCGCGGGGCTCGAAACGGGTGCGATCGACTACATCGTCAAGCCGTTCGAACCGGCGGAAGTCATCGCGCGAATCCGCAATCACCTGAAGCGCACGCGGCGCAGCCAGCCGTTCGCACACCTGCCCGATTTGCCCGACAATCCCGACGCCGCCCTCGTGCGCGCGGCGAGCGAGGTACTGCTGCGCGACCTGCGCCATCCGCCGGCGCTCGAGGATCTCGCGAAGCAGGTCGGCACGCACGAAAAGCGGCTGTCGCGCGTGTTCCGCGATCATCTCGGCCAGACCGTATTCGAATACCTGCGCGATACGCGGCTGCGCGCCGCGATGCACTTCCTGTCGGAAACGTCGATGGGCATCGGCGACATCGCCGAGGAAATCGGCTTTTCCACGCCCGGCAATTTCGCGACGGCATTCCGCGAACGCTTCGGCATCACGCCGTCCAACTGGCGGCGCCAGCGCCACGCGGTCGACGCGCCGGCCGCGCCGGGGGGGCACCACGGCGATGCGTAGGCACGACGCGGCATGGACGGCGGGATGTCGCGTGTTGCTCCTGCTGCTGGCGGCGCTGGCGGTCACGTGCGCGGCGGCCCGTGCCGCAACGGCGCCGAATCCCGCGCAACTCGAAGCGGTATCGGTTTTGGAGGACGCCGGCACGACGCTATCGGCCGACGAGGTCGCCGCGCGGTTCGCCGATCCGTCGCGTCACGCAGCCATCCCGGCCCGCACCGCGTTCAACGTGACGTTCTCGCGCTCGGCGTGGTGGGTCCGCGCGACGCTGATCAACCGCGACAGCGAGACGCGCCCGCTGGTGCTCGCGATTCGCGATGCGCGCGTCGACCAGGCCGATTTCTATGTCGGCCGGAACGGCCAGTGGATGCTCGATCGCAGCTTCCCGACCGATCGCGGCGACGCGCTCGATGCGCCGTCGCGCTACCCGACCCTCGACGTCTCGCTGCGCGCGGGCGAACAGCTGCCCGTGCTGATCCGCATCACGTCGCGCAAGGAAATGCGGCTCGCGCCGGTCGCGTTCACCCGCGACGGGTGGATCGCGCAGGAATTGCACGCGTCGATGTGGAACTTCGGGTTCTTCGGCGGGCTGCTCGCCCTCGTCTGGTGCGCGCTGCTGATCGGCTTTTTCTCGCGCAGCGGCGTATTCCACGTGCTGGCCGCGCTGACCCTGAACACCGCGCTGTTCGAAGCCGCGTATCGCGGCTATCTCGCGATGGCCCTGTCGCCCGCCGCGCGCGAGTGGTCGACGCGCGGCGAAACGATCTTCGCGTACCTGTCGGTCGCGTGCTTCATCGTCTTCATCCTGATGGTCGCGCACCGCGAGAAGGCCAGGATGCCGATGCGCGCGGTGTACGTGGTGTTTCTCGTGCTCGAATGCGTGGGGATCGCCGGCGCGGCGTTCGGCGATCTGGCGACCTTCGCGTGGTTCTGCCTGTGGCTGAACACCGTGCTCGCGATCGTCAACATCAGCCTCGCGCTGATGCTCGTGATCCGGCGCACGCCGACGGGCCGCGTGATGCTGATCGCGGTCGCGTTCGCGACGTTCAACATGCTGATCCGCATGCTCGACGGCCGCGATGCGCTGCCGCCCTTGCTGTCATGGATCCGGTCCGACGTCTTTCCGAACCCGGTCATCGCGATCATCGGGCTCGCGACGCACCTGCTGGTGCTGGCCGCGTGGATTCACCACGTGGGCCGGCAGCGCACCGAGGCACGCAAGCGGCTCGAACACTGGCAGCTCACCGAACAGGACCGGCTGCGCGACGAGGTCGCGCGGCGCACGGTGGCGCTCAACGACGCGTTGCAGCAGTCGAAGACGCACATGCAGCAGAAGATCGAGACGCTCGGCTATGTCAGCCACGACCTGCGCGCGCCGCTGTCGACGATCAACGGCTATGCGAAGCTGCTGCTGGAAGGCGCGACGCGCGGCCAAGCGCGGCTGATCCGGTCGATCGACCGCAGCATCCGCTACCAGCTCGCGCTGATCGACGAATTGCTCGCGTTCACGAAGGCCGAACTCCAGCCGCTCGGCGTCGCGCCCGACCGCACCGACCTGCCCGGGCTGCTGGACGACATCGGCCACTACGCGGTCGCGCTGTGCGCGCAGCAGGACAACCGGTTCGTCTACCGGCCGGTCACGGCGCTGCCGCGCACGGTGCTGATCGACGGCATCCGGCTGCAACAGGTATTGCTGAACCTGCTGTCCAACGCATCGAAATTCACGCGCAACGGTACGGTCACACTGTCGATCCACGCGTCGCGCGAAGGCGATGCATGGCGCCTGCTGTTCGAGGTCGCCGATACGGGCATCGGCATCGACATCACCACGACCACCGATATCTTCCGCGCGTACCAGCAGGTGCAGGCTGTGAACGGCGGCACCGGGCTCGGCCTGTTCATCGCGCAGCGCATCGTCACCGCGATGGGCGGCGAGCTGGCCGTCGCGAGCCAGCCGGGCGTCGGCACGACGTTCTCGTTCGCGGTCGTCGCGCCGGCCCTCGGCCATGCGCTCGCACCGGCGTCGGGGCTCGTCCGGCAGTTTCATCCCGCCGACGAAGCGGAGCCGGCACACGCGGCGCCGGCGATGCGCAGCCCGCCCGCCGACGCGCTCGCCGAGCTGATCGCGCTCGCCGGCGAAGGCCGGCTGACCGATATCGAGGAATGGCTCGGCCAGTACGTGGACAAGCCGGGCCATGCGCCGTTCGTGCAGGAAATGCGCGAGCACCTCGATGCGCTGGACCTGCACGCGATCGAAAAACTGGCCGGCTCGCTGAAACGCACGCGGGTCGCGGATACGCCCTTCGACACCGAGGCGGACGCGACCGGGCCGGCCTGACGGCGCGGCCCCACGCGCGGCCGGCAGGCGGCCGCCCGCATCATTCCATCGCGGTTCGCTCGCGCTGCCGATCAGCCAGCTCGACCACGCGGGCCAACCGAATGATGTCGGTCAAGCCGAATTCGCCGGCATCCGGGCGCGGGCGGCCGTGCTCGTCAGCCACGCGCATCGCGAACGCCAGCGCTTCCGAGCGCTCGCGCAGCAGCACCCGCAGCGCATCGGCCACGATCCGGCAGTCGCGCGCGTCGCCGAGATCGAGCAGCGGCCGACGGCCATGCTCGACGGCCAGCGCATCGGCCGCGCCCGCTGTCATGTCATCGCGCTTCATCTCGTTCTCCTCGCGCCAGGGTAGTCGGTCGCACTACGATCGCCGCATCGTCGATACCAGCCCGATGTCCTCCTTGGGCGGCGCCGGCCGCGCGGGCGCGGCAGCCTGAGTCGGCCGCTGCGCGCCGAGCCCGGTGCCGCCGGTGCGGCGCCGCGTCGCGTGCCGCTCGATCACCCGCTGCAGCACGCAGAACACGCACAGCAGCGCGCCGATCACGATCCGCGTCCACCACGAACTCAGCGTGCCGTCGAACGTGATCAGCACCTGGATCGTGCCGAGGATGCCGACCCCGAACACCGAACCGATCACGTACCCCACACCGCCCGTCAGCAGCGTGCCGCCGATCACGGTCGCGGCGATCGCGTCGAGTTCCATCCCCTGCGCCTGCAGCCCGTAGCCCGACAGCACGTACAGCGTGAACACCACGCCGCCGAGCGCCGAACAGAAGCCGCTCAGCGCGTAGACGCCGATCTTCGTGCGCGCGACCGGCAAGCCCATCAGCAGCGCCGAGCGTTCGTTGCCGCCGACCGCATAGACGTTGCGGCCGAAGCGCGTGAAGTGCGCGACGTAGATCGCGACGGCCAGCGTCGTGAGCGCGATCAGCGCACCGGCGCTCAGCATGCCGCCGCCGAGCGGCACGCTGATGCCCGCAATCGCGTGGAACGCCGGCGCGTTGATCGTGATCGACTGTGTCGTGATCAGGAAGCAGGCGCCGCGCGCGAGAAACATTCCGGCGAGCGTGACGATGAACGGCTGCAGCTTGAAGTAGTGGATCAGCGCGCCCATCGCCGCGCCGTACAGCGCGCCGAACGCGAGCACCAGCGGCACGATCACCCACACGGGCCAGTGCAGCCGTTCGGCGCCGACCGCGCAGAATATCGTTGTCAGCGCAACGACCGAGCCGACCGACAGGTCGATGCCGCCCGATACGATCACGAACGTCATCCCGATCGCGACGATCAGCAGGAACGCGTTGTCGACGAGCAGGCCGGTCAGCACCTGCATCGAGAAAAAGCCCGTGTACATCACGGACCCGAAGCCGAACAGCGCGGCGAACAGCACGATCGTCACGACGATCGGCAGCGTGCGCGGATCGGCGAGGCGGCCAAGGAAACGGTTCATCGCGGCGTCGCTCCGGTGGTGGTGGCGCGCGATCGCGCGGAAGGCAGCAGCCGCGACGCGTGCCGCACCAGCAGCGCGCGCGCCGCGTCCGACTGGATCAGCGTCACGACGATCACGACGACCGCCTTGACGACGAGCGTCGCCTCCGGCGGCACGCCGATCGAATAGGTCGTGTAGGTGAGCGTCTGGATGATCAGCGCGCCGAGCACCGAGCCCGCGAGGCTGAAGCGGCCGCCGAGTAGCGACGTGCCGCCGAGCGTCACCGCGAGGATCGCGTCGAGTTCGAGCAGCAGCCCCGCGTTGTTGCCGTCGGCGCTGCGCACGTTCGAGCTCGCGAGGATGCCCGCGAGCGCCGACATCACGCCCGAGCACAGATACACGCCGAACACGACCGCGCCCGAGCGCAGCCCGACGAGCCGCGTCGCGACCGGGTTCACGCCGATCGCGCGAATGAACAGCCCGAGCGCCGTACGGTTCACCAGCAGCGCGGTCGCGCCGATCGTCGCGAGCGCGATCCACACCGCGCACGGCACGGTCGCGAGATAGCCGCCGCCGAGCGCGAGGTAGCCGGGCGCGCCGATCGGGATGATCTGGCCGCCCGTCAGCAATTGCGCGACGCCGCGACCGGCCACCATCAGGATCAGCGTCGCGATGATCGGCTGCATCCCGACGAAGGCGACCAGCAGCCCGTTCCACGCACCGGCCAGCAGCCCGACGCCGAGCGCGGCGGCCAGCGCCGTGCCGACTTGCGACGGGTCCGCCTCGAGCACGGTCGCGGCCGCCGCGCCGGCGATCGCGACGATCGCGCCGACCGAGATGTCGATCCCGCGCGTCGCGATCACGAGCGTCATCCCGAGCGACACGATCACGAGCGGCGCCGCGCGGTTCAGGATGTCGATCGGCGCGCCGAACAGGTGGCCGTCGAGCAGCGCGATCGACAGGAAGCCGGGGCGATACGCGACATCCAGCGCGAACAGCAGCGCGAGCGTCAGCACCGGCCACGCGAGCGAATGACGAAACAGCGTGCGTAGCCACGTCATGACTGGCCTCCCGCGATCAACCGGTAAACCTGCTCCTCGGACGCATCGGCGCCGCTCAGCTCCGCGACCTTGCGCCGGTCGCGCAGCACCGCGATCCGGTGGCTCACGCGCACGACCTCGCTGATCTCCGACGAGATGAACAGGATCGCGAGCCCCTGCGCGCACAGCGCGAGCACGCGCTCCATGATGTCGAACTTCGCGGCGACGTCGATGCCGCGCGTCGGCTCGTCGAGAATCAGCAGCTTCGGGTCCGTCGCGAGCCAGCGCGCGAGCAGCACCTTCTGCTGGTTGCCGCCCGACAGCAGCCCGATCGGCTGCTCCGCGTCGCGCGCCTTGATGCCGAGCCGGGCGATGTACGTGTCGGCGATCTCGCGCTGTCGCGCCCGCCCGATCAGCCGCCACCAGCCGCGCCGCGCCTGCAGCGCGAGCACGATGTTCTCGCGGATCGACAGCGCGGCGACGATGCCCTCCTTCTTGCGATCTTCCGGGCAGTACGCGATGCCGCTGCGCACCGCGTCGTGCGGCGACGCGAGCCGCTTGCGCGCGCCGTCGATCTCGATCGCGCCGGTATCCGGGCGCGCGGCGGCGAACGCCAGTTGCGCGGTCTCGGTGCGGCCCGAGCCGAGCAGCCCGGCCAGCCCGACGATCTCGCCAGGGCGCACGTCGAGATCGAGCGCGCTCATCATCCCGCGCCGGCCGACCTGCTGCATCGACAGGAACGGCGCGGCGGTCGCGGTGTCACGCTCGACCGCCGCGGCGCCCGCCTGCAGCGTCTCGGACATGCGCTCGCGGCCGGTCATCTTCGCGACCAGCACGTCGACCGGCAGGTCGCGCGCGAGGTACTCGCCTTCGCGCTCGCCGTTGCGCATCACGGTGATGCGGTCGGACACCGCATAGGTCTGCTCGAGAAAATGCGTGACGAACAGGATCGCGATGCCCGACGCCTTCAGCCGGTGCAGCACGTCGAACAGGCGCGCGACCTCGCCGTCGTCGAGGCTCGAGGTCGGTTCGTCGAGAATCAGCACGCGCGCGTCGACCGACACCGCACGCGCGATCGCGACCATCTGCTGCACCGCGATCGGATACGAATCGAGCGAACGCGTGACGTCGAGCGCCAGGTCGAGTTCGGCGAGCGCGTCGCGCGAGCGCGCATGGATCGTCTTCCAGTCGATCGCGCCGCGCCGCATCGGCTGCCGGCCCGCGAAGATGTTCTCCGCGACCGACAGGTTCGCGCACAGGTTCACTTCCTGGTAGAGCGTCTGGATGCCGGCCGCCTCGGCCTCGCGCGGCGCGGCGAAATTCACCGGCGCGCCGCCGACGCGAATCTCGCCCGCATCGTGCGCGTGCACGCCGGTGAGCACGTTGATCAGCGTCGACTTGCCCGCGCCGTTCTGGCCCATCAGTGCGTGGATCTCGCCCGGAAACAACCGGAAGTCCACGCGCTGCAGCGCGCTGACGCCCGGAAACGACTTGTCGATGCCGATCATCTCGACCACCGGCGGACTCTGCATGCAGCCTCCCTCGAAGCGTCGCCGGACGGCGGCCGCGAGGCCGCCGTCCGGGCGGACAGGTCAGTACTTGCGGGTCGGCAGCACCTGCGCCGCGACGTTCATCGGGAACACCGTCTCGTTGGTCACGATGCGCTTGGGCAACTGCTTGCCGGCGACGACGTCCTTCACCGCGGTCATCAGCTGCGGGCCGAGCAGCGGGCTGCATTCGACGTCGACGTTGATCTTGCCCGCGACCATCGCCTGGAAGCCGCCCTTGGTCGCGTCGAACGACACGACGCTCACGTCCTTGCCGGGCTTGATGCCGGCTTCTTCCATCGCCTGGATCGCGCCGAGCGCCATGTCGTCGTTGTGCGCATAGACGACGTTGATCTGCTTGCCGTAGGTCTTCGCGAACGCTTCCATCACCTGCTTGCCGCCGGCGAGCGTGAAGTCGCCGCTCTGCGACGCGATCACCTTGAATTTCGGATTGTTCTTGATCACTTCGAGCAGGCCCGCGCGGCGGTCGTTGGCCGGCGCGGAGCCGACCGTGCCCTGCAATTCGACGATGTTGATCGGGCCTGCGTCGTTCTTGTAGCGCTCTTCCAGCCAGTGGCCGGCGCGCCGCCCTTCCTCGAGGAAGTCGGAGCCGATCATCGTCACGTACAGCGACGGGTCCTTCACGTCGACCCCGCGGTCGGTCAGGATCACCGGGATATGCGCGGCCTTCGCTTCGGTCAGCACCGGCTCCCAGCCCGATTCGACGACCGGCGAGAACGCGATCACGTCGACCTTCTGCGCGATGAACGAGCGGATCGCGCGAATCTGGTTCTCCTGCTTCTGCTGGGCGTCGGAAAACTTCAGGTTGATGCCGGCGTCCTTCGCCGCGCCCTTCACCGATACGGTATTCGCGGTGCGCCAGGCGCTTTCCGCGCCGACTTGCGAGAACCCGAGCGTGATCGGCTTTTGCTGCGCGTGCGCGCCGCCTGCCAGCACCGTCGCCGCGGCGACGATCGCGCCGGCCGCCAGCTTCCTGATGAATGTCATGGTCCGTCTCCGATGATGTCGTTGTGTGCCGCGGCGCTGTTGTGTTTCTGCGTGGCGCTGGCGCGGATCGGGCTGCGCCGGCCGGCGTGGGCAGCCGGCGCGGTATACATGCCCCGCATCAGTCTAGAAACAAGTCCGATAACCTTCCAATGAAATATTGGATTGAGCCGATGTCGAAATCGGCATACGTATAAACACCTAAGCGCGAGACCCCGCGGGCGCGGCGTCACGGCGCGCCGGCCGCCTTGAACGGAGGCCGGATATCGACGGAGACGAAAGCATCAGCGCATCACGCCCTTGGCGCGCAGTTCACGGCCGACACGTACGATTTCGCGCTCGCCTTCCGCCAGCGCGGCGGCGCTCGTATGCACCGAGTAGGCGCCCAGATGAAGATCGTGCGGATGCGGAATCGCGGTACCGACCACGAAGCGCGCGTCGGTCACGGCCTCGAATTCGATCGGCGCATCGGACGCGTCGAACACGACCAGCTCGCCCCGTCCGACCGGGTCCGGCGTGCGCAGGCGGCCGTCCATCACGGCGGTCCAGCCGACCCGGTAGCCCTGCGGCGGCCGGCAGGTCCAGCGCTCGCCCGCCGCCAACTGCACGACGACGTAGTTGATGCCCGGCGGCGCATCGACCGGGCTGACCGCGTCGCCGTGGCGGCCGAGCAGCACGCGGGCCGGCCCGTCCGTCGGGATGTCGTCGATCGACAGGTGCTGACTGAACGCCGGCGCCAGCTCGCGCCCCGGCGGCAACGCCACCCACAGCTGGAACGCCTTGACCGGCGGCACCACGGAACCCGTATGCCAGACGCCGCGCCCCGCGCTCATCCATTCGATGTCGCCGGCCCCCATCGGGCCTTCGTGGCCCGTCGATTCCACGTAGGTGCCGTGCCCGTCGATCATGAGCGTCAGCGTGGCGATGCCCGAATGCGGATGCCAGCCGAAGGCCGGCTTGCCGAGCGGCGCCCGCGTATCGATCAGGTCGAGGAACACGAACGGCTTGATCATCTCGCCGACGTCGGACGGGCTGACCATGCGGACGACCGGCCCGTGCGCGTGGCCGCGCGTGCGGAACACGACATGACGGCCGGCGACGGTGGTCGAGGTAACGGAATCGAGGGTATTCAACATGGGTTCTCCGGTGGCCGGTAGCCGGCGTATTGCGTCAGGCGGCGAGGGCCGCCGCGGCTTCCTTCGCCGATGCAATCGCGTCCGTGCGCTTGTCCGGCCCCATCGCGACGCCTTCGGCACGAATGAACGTGATGTCGGTGATGCCGATGAACGCGAACGCATCTTTCAGATAGGTTTCCTGATGATCGAGCGACGCCACCGGCGACCCTGCGCTGTACACGCCGCCGCGCGACGATGCGATGACCAGTTTCTTGCCGCCGCACAGGCCTTCCGGTCCGTTCTCGTCGTAGCGGAAGGTCTTGCCGGCCACCAGGATGCGGTCGATCCACGCCTTCAGTTGCGACGGGATGCCGAAGTTGTACATCGGCGCGCCGACCACCACGATATCCGCGGCGAGGAACGTGTCGAGCGCGTGCTGGCCGGTGTCGACGTCCGCCTTCAGCGCGTCGTCGACCGGCGCGCCTTGCGCGGCGGCAAGGTGTTCGGCGGCCAGATGGCCGAGCGGCGTGGCGGCGAGGTCGAGGTGCGTGACCGTGAGGCCGGGATCGCGGGCGCGGAAGCGGGCGACGATTTCCGCCGACAGTTCGCGGCTGACCGAGCCCTGGCCGAGGATGCTCGAATCGATGTGCAGCAGTTTCATGCAGGTTCTCCTTGAGACGGATGGATTCGCCGGTAGCGTGAGACCAGTATGGAGATCGATTCGGCTTTACACTAGATGGATAAACAGGATTTTATTAATCCATTTTTGGAGTAATCCCATGCTCGATCTGAATGATCTCGCGCTGTTCGTCCAGGTCGTCCGCGCCGGCAGCTTTTCGGAGGCCGCACGACGCCTGCGCATGCCGGCCAATACGCTGAGCCGGCGCATCGACCAGTTCGAAGGGCACATCGGCACGCGCCTGCTGCATCGCTCGACCCGCAAGCTAGCGCCGAGCACCGAGGGCCTGGCGCTGTTCGAGCGCTACGCGCCGGCACTCGACCGGATCTTCGAGATCGAGCGGCAGCATGCCGACGGGCAGGAACCGGCCGGAACCGTGCGCGTGGCGGCGATGGCCGGCCTGTTCGAAGTGATCAAGCTGGAATGGCTGGCCGAGTTCTACGCGCGCTATCCGCGCATCAGCATCGACTTCCTGCTCGACGACACGCCGTCCGACCTGATCGCCGAGCGCATCGACCTCGCACTGCGCATCGGCATCGAGACCGGCGGCAGCTTCCGCGTGCGCCGGATCGCGCCGGGCACGATGATCCTCGCCGCCAGCCCCGCTTATCTCGAACGACGCGGCACGCCGCGCACGCCGCGCGAGCTGGCCGACCACGATTGCCTGACGGTGTCGAGCCGCCAGGGACGCAGCATGTGGCGCCTGCAGGGGCCGCGCGGCACGCAGGAGATTTCGATCGACAGCCGTTTCTCGGTCAACGACATGCGCGTGGTCATGCAGGCCTGTCTCGCTGGCCTCGGCATCGCGCTGGTGCCGCAGGTGCTCGCCGCGGCGGCGATCGACGAAGGCAAGCTGGCGCGCGTGCTGCCGGCCTACCAACGCTCCGGCGCCGGGCTCGGGCTGCAGCTCGTCTATACGAGCCGCCCGCCGCTGCCACCCGCGGTCACGGCCGTGGCCGAGTTTCTGCTGGAGAAGCTCGACCAGGGGATGTCGAAGTGTCCCGAGCCCGCGGCCGGCCGATGACGTTTCGTCGTCGCCGCGAACGGCATTTTCTTGCCGCTCCGCCGTCGCGTCGTACGGCCGGCCGGCCGGCGCACGATTCTTGCTCCCGTTCCGCGACGACCGCTCATGCCGTGCTGCAGGTCGCCGTCCGGGCCCATTACGAACAAGGGAGCAAACACATGACCGCAGCCCAGGAGCACGGGTCGCCATCCGTCGCTATCGCTATCGCCGTCAACCGGCACACGCGCGCATGAAGCAGCCCGCTTCGAGCACGGCCGCGGCGCTGCGCCACGTCGACGACCGCCAACCCGGCTACACGCGCCGCCGCCTGCGCAACGGCTTCGCGTATTACGCGCAGGACGGCACGCGGATTCGCGATGCCGCGGAAATCGCCCGCATCGACGCGCTGGCGATTCCACCTGCCTACACCGACGTATGGATCTGCGCCGACCCGCTCGGCCACTTGCAGGCGACGGGCCGCGACGCGCGCGGCCGCAAGCAGTATCGCTATCACCCGCAGTGGCGGGAAACGCGCGATGCGAACAAGTACGCACGGATGGCCGCGTTCGCGCGGGCGCTGCCGCGCATCCGCGCGCGCGTGACGCGCGATCTGGCGTTGCCGGGCATGCCGCGCGACAAGGTCGTCGCGACGATCGTCCGCTTGCTCGACACGACGCTCGCGCGGATCGGCAACGCGGAATACGCGCGCGAAAACGGCTCGTACGGGCTGACGACGCTGCGCAAGCGCCATTTGAAGATCCAGCCCGGCCAGGTGCGGCTGCGCTTCGCCGGCAAGAGCGGGATCGAACACGACGTGACGGTCGACGACGCGCGGGTCGCGCGGATCGTGCGGCGCTGCGCGGAGCTGCCCGGGCACGAGCTGTTCCAGTATGTGGACGACGACGGCGTGCGCCATCCGGTCGGGTCGTCCGACGTGAACGACTACCTGCGCGAGGCCGGCGGCGCCGATTTCACCGCGAAGGATTACCGGACCTGGGCCGGCAGCGTGCACGCGCTCGGGTTGCTGCGGCGCATCGAGCATCGCGGCGTCACGCATGCCCGCAAGCAGATCGTCGAGACCGTGCGCGCGGTGGCCGAGCTGCTGCGCAACACGCCGGCCGTGTGCCGGCGCTGCTACATCCATCCGGCCGTGCTCGACGCGTTCGAGGCGGGCACGCTCGCCGCGCTGGCGGTCCGGCGTACGCCGCGCGGCCTGCGCGCGGACGAAGCGGCATTCGTCGCGTTGCTGGTATCCGCGCGCCGGCGCACGGCGAGATGACCGCCCACGCCGCGCGTTCGCTTCCCGAGGCCACGCGCGACCGACACCGCTCCCTGCGTGTCGTTTACCACCGGGTTCCGGGCGCATGACCGATAGCCGCTCCCGCCCGTTTCTCTAAACTGGTTCGCACAACACACCTGCCCGGTGTCGTCCGCCGCGCGCGTCACGCCACCGGCATCGAGGCATCCCCGAGACATCCGCCTTCGCTGTCCGTCGGCCCGCGTGCCCCCGGCCGCATTCCCGCCGGCCGCGCCGCCAAGGCAACTCCAGGAGAGAACATTGAGCCCGTCGCAAGCGCGCCCCGCGAAAACCCGGTCTTCGCGCCAGTCCATCAAGCTGGATGACATCACGATCGTCGACCCGGCCGTCCTCAAGCGCGCGGTCGGCGCGATGGCGTTCGGCAACGCGATGGAATGGTTCGACTTCGGCGTCTACAGCTATATCGCCGTCACGCTCGGCAAGGTGTTCTTCCCGTCCAGCAGCCCGTCCGCGCAGTTGCTGGCCACCTTCGGCACGTTCGCGGCCGCGTTCCTCGTGCGCCCGCTCGGCGGCATGGTGTTCGGCCCGCTCGGCGATCGGATCGGCCGCCAGCGCGTGCTCGCCGCGACGATGATCATGATGGCCGTCGGCACCTTCGCGATCGGCCTGATCCCGAGCTATGCGTCGATCGGCATCATGGCCCCGATCCTGCTGCTCGTCGCGCGGCTCGTGCAGGGCTTCTCGACCGGCGGCGAGTACGGCGGCGCGGCCACCTTCATCGCCGAGTTCGCGACCGACAGGCGCCGCGGCTTCATGGGCAGCTTCCTCGAGTTCGGCACGCTGATCGGCTATACGCTCGGCGCGGCCACGGTCGCGCTGCTGACGGCCACGCTGTCGCAGGAAACGCTGCTGTCGTGGGGCTGGCGCGTGCCGTTCTTCATCGCCGGCCCGCTCGGCCTCGTCGGCCTCTACGTGCGGCTCAAGCTGGAGGAAACGCCGGCCTTCAAAAAGGAAGCCGAAGCGCGCGAAGCGGACGAACGCGCGCGGCCGAAGCAGCGCTTCGCGACGCTGCTCGTCGAACAGTGGAAGCCGCTGCTGCAATGCGTCGGTCTCGTGCTGATCTTCAACGTGACCGACTACATGGCGCTGTCGTACCTGCCGAGCTACCTGTCGGCGACGCTGCACGTGCGCGAATCGCACGGGCTCTTCATGGTGCTGCTCGTGATGGTGCTGATGATGCCGATGACGCTGTACGCCGGGCACCTGTCGGACAAGGTCGGCCGCAAGCCGGTGATGATGGCCGGCTGCGTGGGCCTGCTCGCGCTGTCGGTGCCGGCGCTGATGCTGATCCGCACCGGCGGCACGCTGCCGATCTTCGGCGGGATGCTGATCTACGGCGTCCTGCTGTCGACGTTCACGGGCGTGATGCCGTCGGCGCTGCCCGCGCTGTTCCCGACGCGGATTCGCTACGGCGCGCTCGCGATCGGCTTCAACGTGTCGGTGTCGCTGTTCGGCGGCACGACGCCGCTCGTCACCGCGTGGCTGGTCGATCGCACCGGCGACCTGATGATGCCCGCCTACTACCTGATGGGTGCGTCGTTCATCGGCATCGTGTCGGTGCTCGCGCTGCGCGAGACCGCGCGTCAGCCGCTGCCCGGCTCCGGGCCGTGCGTGGCGAGCCGCGCGGAAGCATTGAACCTCGTACGCGGCGGCGCCGACGAAGCGCGTGTGCGCGACCGGAAGTTCACGCCGGTCAGCGAGCGTGCGTGACGCAGGTCGATGCGACGCCGCGCGGGCGTCGCCGTTCGCGTGACCGTCAGTTCGACGGCAGTTGCTGCGCGTCGAACCAGTCGAGCAGCGTGCGCGTGACGAACGCGGGATTCTCCAGGTTCGAAATATGGCCGGCGTCGGGCACCAGCGCATGTGCGCAGCCGATCACGCTCGCCATCTTCACAGTTTCCGACGGCGGCCGCGCCATGTCGCCCGCGCCGCACATCAGCAGCGTGCGCGCGGCATCGAGTTCGCCGACGGTCGCGAGCGTGTCGGACCGGCCGAAGATCAGCCGGCCGAGCGGCGCGATCGATTGCCGCAGCCGGTCGGCGGGCAGGTTCGCGAGCGCTTCGCGAAACGCGGTCGGCACCGGGTCGTCGAGATCGACGTCCGGCCGGAAGAACAGCGGCACGATCGCGTCGAGCAGCGGCGGCGCGATGCGGCCCGCGGCCTCGATCGCATCGAGCATTCCGAAGTAGCGGGCACGCGTCGCATCGGGTTCCGCTTCGAGCGACGCGTCCATGATCACGAGCGAGCGCACGCGCCGCGGCTCGCGCAACGCGAGGCGTGCGCCCCACATGCCGCCCACGCTGAGTCCGACGATCGCGCACTGGTCGATCTCCAGCGCATCGAGCAGCGCGCTCGCCTGCGTGGCGAGATCGTCGAGCGTATGCGTGCCGTCCGGCAGCGCGCCCGATTCGCCATGCCCCCACAGGTCCGGCGCGATCACGCGATACCCGCGCGACAGCGCGTCGATCTGCGGCGCCCACATCGTCGCGTCCCACAGATAGCTGTGCCCGAGCAGCACCGGAAACCCGGCGCCGTGATCGAGGTAATGCAGGGTACTGCCTTGAATGCCGTGTACGGGCATGCTGTCTCCGGGATGTCAGGACTCGGCGGTGGCCCGGAGGCGCGCCGCGGTCGGCGGCGTTCTGCGACGAACGCGAAGCGGCGCATCATCGCACAGGTTGCAGGTGCCGCGCATGACGCCGCGCACGACGCATCCGCCGCGCCGCGCTATCCGACGCGATACATCGGCAGCACGTTGCTGCCGGCCGTGTCCTGCTCCGACGCGAGCGGCTGGCACGCTTGTTCGAGCAGCCAGTTGGTCAGCACCGCGATATCGAATTCGTTGCACGCATCGGGGTTCTGCACGAGCACGTAGCTGCCCGATGCAACGGTGCAATGCGGGAACAGCTCGACGAGCCGCCCCTGCTTCAGCAGCCCGTCGACCAGCGGCCGCCTGCCGATCGCGATGCCGTGCCCGTCGACGGCGGCCTGGACCAGTTGATCGTACTGGCTGAAGTGCAGCGCCCCGGCCGGCCGCAGCCGCGGCACGCCGAGCGCCTTCAGCAGATGGCTCCAGCCGTGCCACGGCCATTCGCCGCGCGGGTCGTCGAGATGCAGCAGCACGTGCTTGTCGAGGTCGGCCGGCTGCATCGACGCGGCGTCACCCGCCGCCGTCATCAGGCTCGGGCTGCACACCGCCACGACACGCTCGCGAAACAGCACGTCGGTATCGTCGGTCGACGTATACGGGCCGGCGTAGCGCACGGCCAGGTGCAAACGTTTGCGTTTAAGATCTTCAATTTCGCTCGTGGCCGACACGCGCACGTCGATGTCCGGATAGCTGGCGCGGAACGAACCGAGGCGCGGAATCAGCCACAGCGCCGCGAACGAGACGGTGGTCGACAACGAGATCGAACGCTGGCCGACACTCGACGACAGCTTGCCGACCACCGATTCCAGATCGGACAACGCGAACGAGATCGCGTCGTACAACTCACGCCCCTTGTCGGTCAGCGTCAGGGAACGAATATGCCGGTGAAAGAGCTCGATCCGGAGCTGCTCTTCGAGCGCCTTGACCTGGCGACTCACGGCCGATTGCGTGACGTTGAGCTCCTGCCCCGCACGCGTGAAACTCAAATGGCGCGCCGCGCATTCGAAGCCTCTCAGGAAATCCAGCGAAGGCAAACTTCTCAATCGCTTTGCCAATCTCACATTAGCCATACCGCCGCCTCAAAGTTGCACCCCTCGACAGATAAGTTGCCGTTCGTCTCCCTGTACCGTTTCTCCTATCTGGATTCGGAAACGATTTTATCTTGAAGCATGGTTACATATCATTCTTATTTTCAATCATGACACTCGTATTTATCTATCGATTTTCATCGCATCAATATGCTTACACCAACATTATCGAGTAGTGATTTTGTAAATTAATATGCGAACGAATCGAGCATACCAAAATGGTTGATAAATTCTCGTAAAAACAGGCGATTTCCGGCAAAGTTCGACGTTATCACGCCGATTTCACCGTCATGACAGAGGCCGCGCCCAATGCCTACAATTCAATTTCAACCAGCCGACTTTTCACCGAATTTCCCGGATTGCGAAAAACAAACAGTCAGCAACAGACATGCAAAATGCCGCTTTAATCCGGGAACGAATGTTTATTAAAAAATACTAAACGGATGAATTTTGATCTCGTCATGCGTTTCAAGAAATGGATGAGTCGATTATTTCCGGAAATGAATAATCCGCCGGCCGGCAACGCCGGTCGGCATGCATCGGGTTCGCCCGTCGGCCGGAATTCGGCCCGCGCCGCGCGACAACGGAACGTGTCGACCCGCTACGCGTGGTCCACCCCACCATTCGCCCGCGCGGTCACTTCGCGGCGATAGCGGTTCAGCTCCTGCGCGGTCGCGAACGTGCGCTCGAACAGGATCGACAGGTTGTGCAGAATCCGCTCGACGACCTTCTTCTCCCATTCGCCGTCGAAACGGATCTGCTCGTCGAGCCAGCGCTCGAGCCATGCCGGGTCCGGCAGGCGCGACTGCACGGTGTCGCGCGGGAACAGCGCCTGGTTCACGTGCAGGTTGGTCGGGTGCAGCGGCTTCTCGGTGCGGCGCGCCGACGCCATCAGCACGCCGATCTTCGCGAAGGCGGCACGCGCGACGTCGCCGCAGTCGTTCAGCGCTTTCTTCATATAGCGCAGGTACGCGCCGCCATGACGCGCTTCATCGCGCGAAATCGTTTCGTAGATCTGCTTGATGACGGGCTCGGTGTGCCAGTCGGCCGCGCAGCGGTACCAGTGGTTCAAACGGATTTCGCCGCAGAAGTGCAGCATCAGCGTCTCGAGCGGCGGCGCCGGATCGAACTGGAAGCGCACCGCGTGCAGTTCCTCTTCGGTCGGCACCATCTCCGGCTTGAAGCGGCGCAGGTATTCCATCAGCACGAGCGAATGCTTCTGCTCCTCGAAGAACCACACGCTCATGAACGCGGAAAAGTCGCTGTCGTGCTGGTTGTCGCGCAGGAACATTTCCGTCGCGGGCAGCGCCGACCATTCGGTGATCGCGTTCATCTTGATCGTCTTCGCCTGCTCGTCGGTGAGCAGCGAAGCGTCGAACTTGTCCCACGGAATGTCCTTCTCCATGTCCCAGCGGACAGCTTCGAGCGACCTGTAAAGTTCCGGATAGAGCATCGTCGTCACCGTCATGGCAAGGCGTTCGGCACCGGCGCTCACGCCGATTGCGTGGACGCCGGCGCAGCCGCTTCGGCATCGGGCTCGCGATCGTCCCGATCGTCTTCCACCGAGCGCGGCGACAGCCGGCCGCGCAGCAACGCGTAGTAGAACTGCCGATACGTGCGGTGGTAATAGCGAATGCGCGGCGCGATCGCACCGTGCAGATCGTGCAACCGCTCGATCGGCAGGCTCGGCATCATGTGATGCTCGACGTGATAGTTGTTGCCGTTCGTGAACCACGTCATGAACGCGTTGCTCTCGATCGTCCGCGTGTTGCGGAACGGATCGGTACTCGTCAGGTCGCAGCGATAGTGCTCCGGCATTTCGACCAGCGCATGCACGGGCGCGGCGACGAACACGAGCGGCACGACCCACACCCAGACGACGCACCACGTGTGCAAGGCGAACGACAGCGCGGCCAGCAGCGCGATCGCCGCGGCCATCAGCAGATAGTCGCGGCGGATCGCGCGCGACACGAGCGCGTTGTCGCCGAAGCGCGCGCCCGGCACGACGAGCTTCGCGACGTTCTTCGCGAACTGGATATAGTGCGCGGCCATCGACAGCCGCCAGGCCCACAGCCCGACATTGACGACGGGGCTCGCGCCGTACTGGTCGCCGTAGTCGAAGAACTCCTTGTTCTCCGGCGTGCCGAGCAGCCGGTGATGACGCAGGTGGCTGTCCTGGTACGCATGGAACGACACGAGCATCGGCATGCCGAGCAGCACGCCGAACACCATGTTCAGGCGCTTGCTGCGAAACCCCTGGTAATGCAGCGCCTGGTGCTGCAGCTCGACGCCGTGCGCATACATCGCACCGATCAGCAGGATGCCGACGATCTTCAGGATCACGAGCGCCGACAGCGCGAACATCATCCCGTGCGCGATGAGCGCTGCGTAGACCACCAGCTTCAGCGAGAAGACCACGCCGCTCGGGCGGCTCTTCATGTCTGCAACCGGTTTCGATCGGGCGACAAGCGATGAGGTGACGGACAAGACGCTCTCCTTGAGCCGGGCCCTGCCCGGCACGATGACGCGGCGACGCTGGCGCGCTGCCGGGATGCAATTCTTCTGTGAGTCGATGTTTCGGACAAACGAATTTTCCGAACGCATTGCATGACGCACGCGCATGAGCGCACCACATCGTGAACTAGACGACCGGTCGAATGAGACCGACCAGTCACCTAGGACTGGCTCACAGAGATAACGAACGTGTGCTGCCCCGAGTGGATGCGCTCCGCTCATGCATAGCGTGCATAGATTCCGTTTGTCGCGGCGAATCGATCCGGCAAGAATCCACCTCACTCGACGAACGGCGCCGCCGGCACCGTGGCGCGAGCGGCCGTGTTCCTCAAGGGGAGAATCCTCGTGACGAAGTACGCATCCACCATTCACCGCCTGATCGAATCGCTCGAGGACGTGGCGGGCGCCATGCATCGCATGACGTTCGTCGACGACGCGGGCCACGAAGCGGGCATCACGTACCGGCACTTCGCGGAAGAGGTTTTTCGTCAGGCCGGCGCGCTGCGCGAGCTCGGGGTACGCGAGAACGATCTGGTGATGCTCGCGCTGCCGGCGTCGGTCGAGCATGCAGCCGCGATGATGGCCTGCGTGATGACCGGTGCACTGCCCTGCACCGTGCCCGTTCCCATGCGGCGTGCGGCGGCCGGGAGACAAGTGGCGGACGTCGCGTGCGAGCTGTACCGGCCGCGCCTCGTGGTTGCCGCGGACGCGCAAGCCGCGGCCTGGCGCGACGATGCGTTTCCCGCGGCCGCCACGCGCGTGGTCGATCTCGCGACGCTATCGAGCGCGGCCGACGCCGGCGCGCGCGCGCTGATCAGTTCCAAGAGCGGCCGCGATCCGCATCATGTTCAGCTCACGTCCGGTTCGACGTCGCATCCGAAGGCCGCGGTGCTCAGCCACGAGAACGTGATCGCGAACGTGCTCGGCATCGGCGGATCGGTGCGCTTCGACATCGCGGCCGGCGACGGCACCGCGTCGTGGCTGCCGCTCTATCACGACATGGGGCTGCTCACGCTGCTGTCGAACCTGCATTACCGCGCGCCGCTGCTGATGATGCAGCCGAACAGCTTCATCCGGAATCCGCTCGGCTGGCTGAAGCGCATCGCGTCGGCGCGCGCAACGACGACGTCGGTGCCGACCTTCGCGCTGCGCTACTGCGTGCGCCGCTTCAACGCCGCCGCGATGGACGGCGTCGATCTGTCCGCGTGCCGCAACATCTTCATCGGCGGCGAACGCGTGGACGACGCGACGCTGCGCGATTTCGCCGCGACATTCGCGCCGTACGGGCTGGCAGCGTCGGCGCTGCAACCGTGCTACGGGATGGCCGAATCGACGCTCGCGGTATCGATGCATCGCGCATGGCACGAAGGCGCGGTCGACGGCGCGCCGTACGTGATCGCCGATACGCTCGACCGGCGCGCGCTGATCGAGCGCCGCGACGCGCAGCCGGCCGCCGCGAACGACGGCCAGGACACAGAGACCGAAACGGTGCTCGCGATGGGCACGCCGATCGACGGGATGGCGTTCCGCATCCTCGACGACGGCGGCCATGCGCTGGCCAACCGCGCGGTCGGCGAAGTCGCGATCCGCGGCACGTCGGTGATGCTCGGCTACCTGAACCCCGACGACGGCACGATCGCCGCGCCGCTGACGGCCGACGGCTGGTTCCGCACCGGCGACATCGGCTACGTCGCGGACGGCCAGCTGCATATCCTCGGCCGCAAGAAGGAAGTCATCATCATCCGCGGCAGCAACTATTTCCCGCACGAGATCGAGGAAGCGCTGGCGTCGCACAGCGCGCTGCGCAAGAGCACCTGCATCGCGTTCGGCCTGCCCGATCCCGAAACCGGCACCGAGCGGCTGGTCGTCGCGATCGAGGCGCGGCCCGTCGACGCGACGCCGCAAACGCGCACCGAGTGCCAGCAGTTGCTCGCGTCGCGCATCGGCTTCGCCGCGCAGGATCTGTGTTTCGTCGAGCCCGGCTCGCTGCCGCGCACGACGAGCGGCAAGCTGCAACGCCTGAAGTGTCGCGATCTCTATGCGAACGGCGCGCTGCCCGTGATTCCCGCGTCGGCCGCCGTCGAAGCAGTCCAGGGAGCGTTCGCATGACGGCCTCGTCCCTCGCCCCGGTGCTCGAACTGCGCGACGTCACGCGCACATACGAAGGCGCGGGCCGCGTCGTCGCGGTGCGCGGCGCGACGATCTCGATCGGGCAGCGCGACGTCGTCGCGCTCGTCGGGCCGTCGGGCAGCGGCAAAAGCACGCTGCTCAACCTCGCCGGCTTTCTCGACGTGCCGACGAGCGGCGAACGCTGGCTCGAAGGCCGCCGCATCGACGACGCGCCGGACACGCTCGAACGAATTCGCCGCGAACGCATCGGCTTCGTATTCCAGCAATTCAACCTGATTCCGGTGATGTCGGCGCTCGAAAACGTCGAGCTCGGCTGCTTCGCATGGGGCACGCCGCGCACGCGGCGCGAACGGGCCCGCGCGATGCTTGATGCGGTGGGGCTCGCCGCGCGCGAGCGGCACCGCCCCGGCGAGCTGTCCGGCGGCGAGCAGCAGCGCGTCGCGCTGGCCCGCGCGCTCGCCAAGGAGCCGGCCATCGTGATCGCGGACGAACCAACCGCGAGCCTCGACAGCACCAACGCGCGCGCGGTCGCCGAGCTGATCCTCGACACCAACCGCACGCTGGGCACCGCCTTTCTGATTGCGTCGCACGACGATCGTCTGTGCGCGCACCTGCCGCGCCGCATCGAGATGCGCGACGGCGTACCGGGAGTGAATCGTGAACTGGTCGACGTTTGCGTGGCGTAACCTCTGGCGCAACCGGCGCCGCACCGTGCTGACGATGGCGATGATCGGCGTCGCCGCGTTCGCGTCGAGCCTCGCGCTCGGCTACGTGATCGCAACCTTCGACGCGGTGCGCGAAGGGTCGATCGACAGCGGCGTCGGCCACGTGCAGGTGCTGCACCACGGCTATCTCGACCTGATCGGCGAACGGCCGCTGCAATACGGACTGACCGCGGACGAGCAGGCCGCCGCCACGCAGGCGATTGCAAAGCTGCCCGGCGTCGCGACGACCGCGCGCGGCATCGACTTCGACGGGCTCGTGTCGAACGGCGATCTCAGCTACGGCTTCGTCGGCGAAGGGATCGAGCCGAATCGCGAGCCGCCCGGCTTCTTCGACTATCACACGGTGCTGTCGGGCCGCTATCTGTCGCCGACGAACGCCGGCACCGAAGTCGTCGTCGGCGCCGAACTCGCGCGCAAGCTCGGCGTGCACGTCGGCTCGGTCGTGCAGTTGATGGCGTCGACCGCGCACGGCGGCATCAACGCGACCGACGCGCAGATCGTCGGCGTGATGAGCACCGGCAACAAGGACGTCGACGAACGGATCGTCAACGTGACGTTCACGGCCGCGCAGGCGCTGCTGCGCACCGACCGCGCGTCGCGCATCGCGGTGTTCCTCGAGGACACCGCCGGCACGCCGGCCGCAGCAGCAGCGCTGCGCGCGGCGCTGCCGACGCTCGACGTGAAGACCTGGGATCAGCTCGTGTCGCTCTATCACCAGGTCGTCGCGCTGTACAAGAACCAGTTCTCGGTGTTCGGCGCGATTCTCTGCGTGACGATCCTGCTGTCGATGAGCAACTGGATCCTGATGAGCATCGTCGAGCGGCGCCGCGAGATCTCGACGCTGCGCGCGCTCGGCGTGCCGGCCGCCACGGTGCGCGGCGTGCTGATCCAGGAAACCGCGCTGCTCGGCCTGCTCGGTGCGGCCGCCGGCATCGCGCTCGCGCTGCTGACGATGGTCGCGCTCAATCACGCGCAGATCCACCTGCCCGCACCACCCGGCCGCGTGAAGCCGATCCTGCTCGAATTCACGGTGTCGCCCGTCGCCGTGGCCGCCGTCGAAGCCGCGTTCGTCGTGCTCGGCGTGGCCGCGGCGCTGCTCGCGACGCTCGGGCTCGCGAAACGCAACATCCTCGAAGGACTCGCCCCATGAATCGCATTCGCCTCACGTTCGCCGCATTCGCCGCGCTCGTCGCGTGCGCGCCGCTCGCCGCGCAAGCGGCCGACGCGCCGGCGGCCCAGACCATGCTCGCCCGCGCCGACGCGTATCGCAGCACGGCCGCCGATACGCAGACGAACATCCAGATCACCAACGAAGTCGGCGGACAGTCCGGCGACGCGACGCGCTATCTCGTCTACACGCGCGGCAACGGCGACACGCTCGCGCTGACGCGCAGCGGCGAGAACGACGGCCAGAAGTACCTCGCGACGACGCGCGGGCACTGGTTCTACGTGCCGAACACGCGCAGCGCGGTACGCATCAACGGGATGCAGCGGCTGCAAGGCGAAGTCGTGATCAGCGACATCACGCGCACGCACTGGGCCGACAGCTATCGCGCGACGGCCGCGCCCGGCACGACGCCGATCGCCGGCAAGCCGGCCACCGAGCTCGACCTGACCGCGACCGATCCCGACAACGTCTACCCGACGATCAAGCTGTGGGTCACGCCCGATACCGACGTGCCGGTGCGCGCGCAGTTCTTCCTGGCGAGCGGCCTGCTGTTTCGCAGCGCCGATTTCTCCGCGCCGGTCGACGCGAACGGCCGCAAGGTGATCCGCAAGATCACGTATCGCAACGAGGTCGAGAAACAGCGCGCAAGCGTCGTCGACATCCTCGACGGCCAGCCGCGCAAGATTCCGTCGGGCTGGTTCAATCCCGACACGCTCGCCGATGGCCAGTGAGTACGACGCCGATGCCGACGCTCATCGTGACCGCCTCCATTCATCGCCCGAACGCGCCCGCCGCGGCTGGCCCGGTGTCGCGCTTGCCATCCCGCTCGCGCTCGGCTGCACGCTCGCGCACGGAGAATCGCTGATGGACCAGCTCGGCACGCTCAACGGCATCGGCTACGCGCGCACCGTCGACAGCATGGACGGCCGCGCGCTGCTCGGCCGCCTGATCGGCGATTCGCCGCGCAATCAGCAGGAAGCCGGCCTGCTCGCGCGCATCGACGGCGAGAACCTGTTCGCGAATGCGCGCGTGGTCGCGAGCAACCACTCGCTCGGCGCGCAGGCGAGCCGCTTCAACGAAGCCGGCGTGCGCTACGCGTTCGACAACGGCATCACGCTCACGGCGGGCAAGCGGATCGATACGCTCGACACGTCGCAGGCGTTCTTCCCGCTCGGCTTCTTCCAGAAGCGGGCCGCGACGGCCGACATCTACGATCGCTACGGCGACGTCGAAGGCACGCCGCTCGTCGAAGCGAAATGGGCCGGCGAGCAGACCACGCTGCAGTTCATCGCCGGCGAGAACCGCACGCTGCGCAACGACGTCGACAACCGCGACGTGCAGGGCGCGACGCAGCTCGTACGCGGCGCCTACAACTGGTCGGGCGGCTCGGCCGCGCTGCTCGCCGGCCGTCACGCGGGCCGCGGCGGCACCGGCGCGACGCTGTCGTTCGACGTCGCGCGCTCGAACACCGTCTATGCGAGCGCGTGGGTCGAGCGCGGCACGACGCGGCCGCTGCCGGCCTTCATCGCGAACGGCACGCCGCTCGATACGGCCGCCGCGTACGACGCCGTCGATCGCCGCAACGATCGCCAGTACATGTGGCGCAGCGCGCTCGGCATGCAGAGCGCGCTGCCCGGCAACCTGTCGCTGATCGTCGAGTGGTCGCACGACGAAGCGCGTTACGACGCGAGCCAGTGGCGCCGAATGGTCGGTGCGGTACAGGCGAACAACGCGCTGCTGCCCGTCGCGCCCGGCGCGGCGCTGGCCGGCCTCGGCGGCACGGCCAATTTCGTGAGCGTCGACGGCAGCCTGCGCGACTACCTGTTCGCGCGGCTCGGCAAGAAAGTCGGCCGCATCGAGTATTCGCTGCGCGGCGTCTATTCGCCGCAGGACAAGGGCCTGCTCGCGATCGCGCAGGTCGTCGCCGACGTGAATCAACGCGTGAGCGTCGATGTCGCGCTCACCCACGCCTTCTCCGACAGCCAGTCCGAGTACCGGATGGTCGGTCTCGGCACCCGCATCGACGCCGCCGTGCGCGTGCGTTTCTGACAGGAACCCTGCCATGTCCACGCTTTCCGCCCCCGGCCCGCTCGCACCGTCGCTGCTCTTGCGCGTGGCCGATCAGGCCGCGTATCCGGTACTGCGCCACCTCGATGCGATCGGCACGCCGCCGCATGCGGCGGCCCGGCTCGTCGAGGCTGCCGCCGTGCGGCTGCTCGACAGCGAGATGGTGATCGCACTGCGCTCCACGGCACCGGACGTGCTGCCCGACGCGTCCGCGTCGACCCCGCTGCGGCATGACGAGGCGCCGCTCACCGAAGCGCTGCTCGAGCAGATCGGCCGCGAAGGGTTTCATCACCTGTTCAAGCCGTTCATGCGCGCGTTCATCCGCATCATGTTCGGGCTGTTCTTCTCGGACGACCAGAATCGCCGCGCCTGCGAGTGCATCGACGCCGGCCACAACTTCGCGTTCCTGATGAGCGACGGCGGCGGACCGACGCTCGCTGCCTGGCGCACGGTCGTGCGCAGCGACGACAACGGCCTCGCACTGACCGTCGACAAGGTGTGGGGCATCGAGGCGCATCGCGACTGCATGGCCGTCGTCGCCGCGCGCTTGCCCGGCGTGATGTTCCCGGCCGCCTACCTCGTGTGGCCCGACGAATACCGAAAGCTGAAACGCTCGACCTGCGGCGCGCCGTTCCTCGCGGGCAACCTGCAGCTCGCGAACGTCGGCGGCCAAGTGCGCGTCGCCGCCGAGGACCGGCTGCGGATCGGCGGCCCGACCGTATTCAACAAATACCTGACCGTCGTGCGGCCGTACTTCGTCCGCGCGCTGATGGCGCACGTCGGCTGGCTCGAGCGGACCGGCCGCGTCGAACTCGACGCCGATGCGCGCGCCGTGCACCGCTTCATCGCGGACGCCGCGCGCAGCCAGACCGACGATGCGCACTACAGCTTCGGCAAGGTGCAGCGCGTGCTCGCGATCAAGCTGCTGTCGAACGAGTTCCTGAGCGCGCTCGTACGCGACGGCAAGGTGCCGCTGTTCGACGACCAGCGCGACCTGCTGGCGTTTTCGAAGATGGAAGGCAGTTCGTACCGTTGTTATCACGAGCTTCGCAAGAGCCTGCGCTGCGAAGCCGGCAGTTGACCCACGCGACAGGCCGATCGATCCCGATCAAATCCACTCAACTTCAGGAGCTCCCCTCATGACGACCCAGAACGTTCCGGCCGACGCGCTCGACATCCTGTCCCGCGAAGTCGCGAAGATCCTCAACGTCGAAACCGTCGACACGGACGCCGGCATCGGCGAACTCGGCATCGATTCGCTGAACATCGTCGAGCTGATCGTGTTCTGCGAACAGCTTTACGGCTCGATCGATCCGGAAGCGCTGAACATCACGCAGTACACGACGCTGCAACAGCTCGACGCGCAACTGCGCAGCCAGCAGCACGCGGCCTGATACGGCGATGCTCGCGCCCCTTGCCCCCGTGGCGGCCGCCGCCGTCCAGCCGGCCCCGGCGACCGCGCTGACCGTGCAGGCGCTCGCGTACCGGCGCGTCGCGCCGTCGCGCGACGGCGCGGCCGTGCCGCTCGACGATACGGCCCGCGCGATCGGCACGCTCGCGTGCGCCGAACGCGAGCGGCTGTGCGGTGCGATCGGCGCGGACGACTACGTGGTCAGCTCGACGATCCTGTCGATGCTGCTGATGAACGATTCGCCGCAGCATCGCGTGTTCGCGCAGGCCCTTGCCGGCGCGAACGACTACACGCCCGACTGGATGACCTGCTCGTACGAATGCGCGGGCTGGGGCTACGTGCTGCGCCGCGCGCTCGCGACCGCGGCGGAAACCGGGCCGCGCACGCTGCTGCTGCAGATCGTCGACGTCGACGTGCACGGCTACACGTACTGGCACGGCAATCCCGCCTGGGGGCGCTCGGGCTTCGGCGTCTGCACGCTGCTCGTCGACGTCGGCCGCGAACCGGCGCAGTCGGTCATCGCGGACGCCGCGCCGCCGGCCAGCGCGGTCGTGCGGCTCGGCCGCGACATCCGCACGTTCTGCGCGGCGCGCCCCGGCCTGCACGCGGCGCTGCCGTTCTTTCCGGCCACGTCGCGCCGCGCGCTGCTCGCGTCGGTCGGCAAGACGCCGCTGCTGCCGGACGGCCACGGCGTGTTCGGTCATGCGTTCGGCAGCGACCCGTGGCTGTCGGTGCTGCTCGCGCACCGCGACGGCGACACGCCGCGCCGCGCGGCCGTCTGCTCGCTCGCGCTGAACGGCTATTACGCGATCGCCGACGTCGCGTTCGCGCCGGACGCGACGTTTTCTCTCGACGGCGAGGCGTGACATGGTGCGACCCGTTCACTTCACCTACCGGATCGAGCGCGACGCGCGACAGCCCGTGGCGGTCGCGGCCAGCGCGTACCGGATGCCGCTCGACACGCCGGCCGACTATGCACGCGCCGCGCTCGCGGAAGCGGCCGGCGATGCGTACGACGCGGGCAATACGTCCGACGTGGCCGGCGGCGAGCGCCGCGTGCTGCTCGACCATGTCCAGTATTTCGCATTCCTCGCGGAAGTCACCGCGCGGATTCGCGACGCCGTGCATCCGGATGCCCGCCTGTTCATCGAGGTGTGCGCACCGTACTTCGGCGCGCTGCCGGCCGAACTGCTTGCCCCGCACGTGCTGCTCGGCGTGCACCTGTACGACGAAGCATTGCGCGACGCATCGCGCGGCGCGCCGGTCGTGTGGATCGGCGACCGCATCCTGCGCGATGCGGAATTCGCCGGCGACAACCGCGTGTGCTGCGCGATCTGGCCCGCGCGGCTCGCCGATGCGTTCGACGCGCAACTGCGCGGCGCGTGGCCGTCGTTCGCGATCCGTCTCGAACCGCACCCGGGCGCGTCGCGCGCCGCCGCCCCGTTTACCGATTCCGCCCATCATTCCGGCGCCGCCGCGCGGCCGGGGAGACCCTGACATGAATGACACGCTTACCGTGATGCAGGACACGGCCGATATCCGCTGGTCGATGCCCGTCGACGCGCTGATGTCGAACGACTACGCACTGCGCGAAGAGGCGCTGAACCGGCTGTACGAGAAGGCGAAGGCCGCGCAGTGGGACGTCGCGACCGACGTCGACTGGAGCCACGACCTCGACCCGGCGAACCCGCTCGGCATGCCCGACCCGACGCTGCTGATCTACGGCACCGAGCTGTGGGGCAAGCTCGCGGACGCCGACAAGCGCGAGGTGCGCCATCACGCGCAGGGCTGGCTGCTGTCGCAGATCCTGCACGGCGAGCAGGCCGCGCTGATCTGCGCGTCGAAGCTCGCGTCGGCCGAGGACGGCCTGAGCGCGCGGCTGTGCGCGGCCGCGCAGATGATGGACGAAGCGCGCCACGTCGAGGCGTACGCGAAGCTCGTCAACGAAAAGCTCGACGTCAGCTACCCGATGAGCCGCTCGCTGAAGGGGCTGCTGCACGACACGATCACGAGCAGCGCGCTCGACATGACGAACCTCGGGATGCAGGTGCTGGTCGAGGGCATCGCGCTGTCGATCTTCCAGAGCGTCGTCGCGTACAGCACCGATCCGTTCATCAAGGACCTGTTCCTGCGAATCCAGCGCGACGAAGCACGCCACTTCGCGGTCGGCCGGATCACGCTGTGCCGCGTGTATGCGGAGATGAGCTCGCACGAACTGCGCGAGCGCGAGGAGTTCATCTGCGAAGGCGCGGCCGTGCTGTACGAGCACCTGTGCGCGGACGACATCTGGGAACCGATGGGGCTGTCCAAGCGCGAATGCAGCGCAATGGTGCGCGAATCGCCGGTGTCGAGCTCGATCCGCCGCTCGATCTTCCGGCGCCTGGTGCCGACGATCCGCGAGATGGGGCTGCTCACGCCGACCGTGCAGGCGACCTTCGAAAAGCTCGACGTCCTCGACTACGCGGCGATGCCGCTCAACTGAACCATGACGACGACCTCCTCCCAAGCGTCACGCGATTTCTGGATCGGCATCGACGCGGTGGCGTACGAGCTGCCGGGCCCGCCCGTCGATATCGAGGCCTGGGCCGCCGAACGCGACTATCCGGCTCAGCGGGCGGCCGCGATCGCGCAGTCGGGCAGCCGCTATTTCCACATGGCGCTCGACACGAGCGAGACCGATCTCGCGATCGCGGCGGTCGGCCGGCTGCTCGACACCGCGCGCGTGCATCCGTCCGACGTCGGCGCGATCGTGCACGTCCACACGCAGCAGTTCAGCGTGCCGCCCGCGCCGCGCAGCCTGCCGCACGAAGTGGCCGCGCAATTCGGCATCGAGCCGCTGTGGCTCGGCTCCGTCGCGCAACTGAACTGCGTGTCGGTCGCGGCCGGCATCGAGACGGTTCGCGCGCTGATGCGCCGCCATCCGCAGCTCGACGCGGCGCTCGTCGTGTCGTCCGACCGCGTGTACGGCGAGGATTACCGGATGCGGCAGATGACCGGCGTGCAGTGCGACGGCGCGGCCGCGATGCTGATCGCGCGCAACAGCACGAAGAACCGGCTCGGCGGCATCGCGATCGAGACGCACGCGAAATGGCATCGCGGGTCGGACACGGTCGCCGCGAACGAGGCCGACCTGATCATGATGGAGTGGCCGTACACGCGCCGCGCGATCGACGCGGCCGTCGCGCTCGAGCCGCATGCGCTCGACGCGTACGACCTCGTGCTGCCGCACAACGCCGACCTGCCCGGCTGGAACGCGCTGTGCCGCGCGATGCGCGTGCCCGCCGAGCGGCTCTACGCGGACAACATCCATGCGCGCGGCCACGCGTGCTGTTCGGATTTTCCGATCAACCTGGCCGACGTCGGGCTCGATGCGCTCGCGCATGGCCGGCGCGTGCTCGGCGTGATGCAGTCGAACTGCGGCGCGTATGCGGCCGCCACGCTCCATCCGGTGGGCCGCCATGACGCCTGAGCGCCCGCTTCCCGCCACCGCCGATCACGCGTGGATCACCGATCTGCGCACGCCGTGCTACGTGTACGAGCCCGAGATCGCGATCGCCCGCTACCGGTCGCTGAAGGCGCGGCTCGGCACGCGGCTGATCGTGTCGCTGAAGGCGAACCCGAACCAGGACATGCTCGCGCGCTGCGCGCATGCGTACGACGACGGCGTCGAACTCGCGAGCCGCGGCGAACTCGACGCGGTGATCGGCCGGATCAAGACGCCGCGCTACCTGAACAATCCGTCGATGGACGAGATGTTCATGCGGGCGGGGCTCGCGTCGCGCTGCCATTTCGTGCTCGACAACCCGGACGCGGTCGCGCGCTTCGTGCCGCTCGCCCGCGAAGCGGCGGCCGGCGGCAGCACGCCGGGCGCGGTGCTGCTGCGCGTGAATGCCGGCGCGCTGGCGGGTGAACAGGCGCGCGCACCGTGGCACGACCACTTCGGGATGACGCCGAACGAGGCGCACGACGCGGTGCGCACGCTCGCGGCTGCCGGCCTGCCGGTGGCCGGGTTGCACGTCTTCTCCGGCCCGCATTCGTTCATCCGCCAGGACCCGACGCAGCCCGACACGCTCGTGTTGCCCGAATTGCTCGCCGCGCTGGCCCGCGATCTCGCACCCGCCAACGGCGCGCCGCTCGGTTCGTTGAGCCTCGGCGGCGGTTTTGCCGACGATCACCCGGGCGATGCCGCGTTCGACCGCTATGCCGCCGCGCTCGCGCCGCTGGCCGGCCCCTATTCGCTCGCGCACGAATCGGGCCGCGCGATCTTCGCCGATGCGGGCGTGTTCGCGACGCGCGTCGTCGCGGTGAAGACATGGCAGGACCGCACGATCGCCGTCTGCGACGGCGGCCTGTCGCATGCGTTCCTGCTCGCGCAGACCGAATCGGTGATGCGCCGTCTGGCCGCGCCGTCGCTCGTGCGCCGCACGCCCGCGCCGCCGCCGCGCGGCGTGCCGACGCTCTACGTCGGCAGCACCTGCAGCCGCGCGGACGTGATCGGCCGCGACGACGCGGGCGCGCCGCCGCAGGTCGGCGACATCGCGGTGTTCGAACGCTGCGGCGCGTATCACCGCACGTACTCGATGGCGCATTTCCTGTCCCACGAAGCCGCGCACGTGTACGTGCGGCCGGCCTAAACCCGAGGAGCCGATCATGAACGCATTGATCAGCATCGCCGACCTGCTCGAACACGGCGCCGAGCGCTGGCCGCATCATCCGGCGTATGCCGACGGCGACGGCACCCTGACTTACGATCAGCTCGCCCGCGCGGTCCGGCGCGCCGCCGCCGTACTCGCGGCGCGCGGCGTGCGGCCCGGCGAACGCGTCGCGATCTACGCGCCGAAGCGCGTCGAAACCGTGGTCGCGATGCTCGCGGCCAACGCACTCGGCGCGATCTTCGTACCGGTCAATCCGCAGTTGAAGGAAGCGCAGATCGAACACATCGTCGCCGACAGCGGCGCCGCGCTGTTCGTGACCGGCGCGCAGCGGCTCAAGCGCCTGCCGGCGCTCGCCGCGCTCGTCGGCGCGCGCACGCTGCTGATCGAGGAACTGGCCGATGCGATCGACTCGCCGGGCACCGATACGCCGGCATCAGCATCGGCAGCGGCCCCCGCCGGCCGCCCGGTCGACGACGATCCGGCTGCGCTGCTCTATACGTCCGGCTCGACCGGCAAGCCGAAGGGCGTCGTCGTGTCGCATCGCAACCTGGTGTCGGGTGCGTTCAGCGTCGCCGCGTATCAGCAGCTCGCCGAAGACGACGTCGTGCTCGGCGTGCTGCCGCTCAGCTTCGACGCGGGCCTGAGCCAGCTCACGACCGCGCTGGCGTCCGGCGCGTGCTACACGCCGCTCGACTTCCTGCAGCCGGCCGAGGTGCCGCGCCATTGCGACGCGTTCGGCGTGACGTCGATCACCGGCGTGCCGCCGCTGTGGATGCAGATCGCGTCGGCCGGCTGGAGCGACACCGCACGCACGCGGCTCCGCCGCTTCGCGAACACCGGCGGCCATCTCGCGACGCCGCTGCTGCACCGCCTGCAGGCGCTGTTCACGCAGGCTTCGCCGTACCTGATGTACGGGCTGACCGAGGCGTTCCGCTCGACCTACCTGGCGCCGGCCGACGCGGCGCTGCGCCCGACGTCGATCGGCAAGGCCGTGCCGAACGCGGAGATCCTCGTGCTGCGCGCCGACGGCAGCGAATGCGCGGCCGACGAACCCGGCGAGCTCGTGCACCGCGGCGCGTTCGTCACGCTCGGCTACTGGAACCGGCCCGAGCTGACCGCGCAGCGCTTTCGTCCGCTGCCGCGCCGGCACGGCGAGATTCCGCGCCCGGACGTCGCCGTGTGGTCGGGCGACATCGTGCGGCGCGACGCGGACGGTTACCTGTACTTCGTCGCGCGCGGCGACGACATGATCAAGACCTCCGGCTATCGCGTGAGCCCGACCGAGGTCGAGGACGTGCTGTTCGCGCTGCCGCACATCCGCGAGGCCGCGGTATTCAGCGTCCCGCACCCGGCGCTCGGTGAAGCGATCGCCGCGTGCGTCGTGTCGACGCTCGACGCCGACGCGTGCCGCGCCGACATCGCCCGCGCATGCCGCGACGCGTTGCCCACCTACATGAACCCGCTCGTCGTCGAGCCGCTGCCGACGTTGCCGCGCAACCCGAACGGCAAGATCGACCGACCCGCATTGAAAGCGCAGTATCGCGACGCGTTCGCGCGCCCGAACCTCGAGGAGACCGCAGCATGAGCCTGTCGACGCTCGATGAAACCTGTGTCGGCGCGCCGCGCGTCGCCGCGCCCGGCACGCTCGCATTGTCCGGCGGTGTCGTGGTGCTGCCGCCCGCCGTCGTGTTCAGCGCAATCCAGGCGCAGGAGCGCCACCCCGGCTACCGGCACCTGCTGCTGCCGCAGGCGCGCTTTGCGCGGCCGCGCGGCATGGGCGCGCTGACGCCCGACGAAGGCACGCGCCTCGCGCCGGGCGGCCGGCCCGCGCTGCGCGTCGCACCGCCCGGGCGCAGCCTCGCCGATCTGGCCGCCGACGCGGCGCTCGACCTGCGCGACCAGCTCGGCTCCGGCGCGCTGGCCCGCACGACGCACGTGATCGTCGCCAGTTGCGCGCTCAACGAAGGGATCGGCGACTCGGTCGTCGGCCGCATGCAGTACGAACTCGGGCTGCAGCGCGTGACGCCGTTCGCGCTCGGCCAGAACGGCACGCTCGGCTGGTATTCGGCGCTGATGCTGCTCGACGGGCTGCTGCTCGACGAAGGCGACCAGGCGCTCGTGATCCTCAGCGACAAGTGGCTCTACCCGTTCTTCCGCCAGTTCGGCGACCTGGTCGGCTACGGCGACGCGGCCGCCGCGCTGCTCGTGTCGCGCGCGGGCCCGGCGCCGGAACCTGCGGCGTGGGGCGGCGTACGGTCCGTCGCGCTCGAATTCGGGCCATCGATCACGGACCCGTGGGCCGATGCGCCAACCGCGCTGCGCGACACGCTCGCGCCGGTCGCCGCCCGCGCGATCCGCCGCGCGCTCGAACAGGCCAACTTGCGCGCGAACCAGATCGACTGGTGCGTGCCGCCCGGATTCGATCCCGGCTTCGCGGCGCGCGTGGCCGACGCCGCGTCGATTCCGGTCGCCGCGCGCATCCAGCACGACGGCTCGGGCCATCTGTCGTCGGCCGAATCGGCCGCCGCGCTGATCCGGCTCGCGGGCGCGCTCGACGAAGGCGAGCGCCGCACGGTGCTCGTGTGGGACGCGGCGCTGCATGGCGCGGCGGCCGCCGCCGTGGTCGACCTGGCCGGCGGCCTCGACGCCGCACTCGATATCGAAGGAGACGCATGATGAGCGCATACAAGGTAAGCCTGCGCGAACTGCGCTTCTTTCTGTGGGAACTGTTCGAGGCCGACAAGCGGTTCCTGGCGGAACACGGCCTGTACGGCACGCACGATCGCGCGTCGATCGATGCACTGCTCGAACGCGCACGCGATTTCGCGCTCGACCTCGGGCGCAGCTACCAGCAGGCCGACGTCGAGGGCTGCACGCTGCTCGACGACGGTCAGGTACGAATTCCTTCGCATTTCCACGCGCTGTGGGCGCGCTTTCGCGACGAATGGTCGAACACGCTGTTCGGCACCGCGCACGGGCTGCCGCCGATCGTCACGCAGATGATCTACGAGATGTTCATGGGCGCGAACCCGTCGTTCATGACCTACGGCGGCTTCACGCGCCCCGCGGTCAAGCTGCTGCAGATGCACGGCACGCCGCACCAGAAGGCGCTGATCGCACCGCTCGAAGCGTACCGCTGGGACGCGTGCTTCTGCGCGACCGAACCGCAGGCCGGCACCGACCTGACCGCCGTGGCGCTGCGCGCGACGCCGCTCGAACGTGATATCTACGCGATCGACGGCGAGAAGGTGTACATCTCGGCCGGCATGCACGAACTGACGGAAAACACGCTGTATTTCGTGCTCGGCCGCATCGATACCGCGTCGCCGGATTCGTTCTCGCTGTCGTGCCTCGTCGTGCCGCGCTTCTGGCCCGACGAGGAAACCGGCGAGCTGCAGCCGAACCACGTCGACTGCATCGGCCTGCCGCGCAAGATGGGGCTCAAGGGCTGCGCGAACACGCATCTCGTGTTCAGTTCGAACGGCACGACGAAAGGCTGGCTGCTCGGCGGCCGGCGCAACGTCGGCCTGCTGCAGCTGATGCCGCTGATGAACCAGGCGCGCATGAGCACCGGGATGTTCGGCGTCGGCGTCGCGTCGAGCGCATACCTGCACGCGGTCGAGTATGCGGGCCGCCGGCTGCAGGGCCGGCCGATCGAGCGCGCATCGAACACCCACGCCGCGCGCGTCGCGATCGTCGAGCACGCGGACGTGCAGCGCATGCTGGTCGACATGAAAAGCCGCGTCGACGGCTGCCGCGGCCTGCTCGGCAAGCTCGCGGCGACCGCGACGCGCGCGGCGATGCTCGAAGCCACGCCCGACGCCGACCCGGCCGAGATCGAGCGCCATCGCAAGCTGCAATTGCTGCTGACGCCGATCTGCAAGGCGTTCATCTCCGACCAGGCGTGGCGCATCTGCGAAACGGCGATCCAGGTGCATGGCGGGCTCGGCTATACCGACGCGAGCCCGGTCGAGCAGAACGCGCGCGACGTGAAGATCCTGTCGATCTGGGAAGGCACGAACTACATCCAGGCGCAGGATCTCGTGCGCGACAAGCTCGGCTTCGGCCGCCATTCGCGGCTGATCCAGTACTACCGCGACGAACTCGACGCGTTCCTCGCGCAGCAGCATCACGCCGGCACGCATGCGGAACTGCGGCCGCTGTTCGATGCGTTGCGCGTGGGCGCCGACCGGATCGCCGCCGCGCTCGACGACATCGCCCGCGACGTGCAGGACGGCCACACGCATCGCAGCAGCCAGTTCTACACGCGCTTTCTGGAGATGTTCGGCGTGGTCACGTCGGCGTGGGTGCTGCTCGAATCGGCGACGATCGCCGCGCGCCGGCTCGATGCGCCGGACACCGCCGACGCGCCGGCCGAGCTGGCGTTCTATCGCGGCAAGCTGAAGAGCGCGCGCTACTACTTCGCGAACGTGCTGCCCGTCGTCGATCAGCACGCGGCCGTGATCGCCGCGATGGCGCACGCGGCGATCAGCGTCAGCAGCGACGAACTCGCCGCGGTGGAATGACATGGACACGACACTCGACTCCAGCATCTCCGCCACCACGACCGCGACCGGCGCTGCGCCGCGCAACCTGCTCGGCCGACCGACGACGCGCCATCGCGGCACCGATATCGACGGCGCGACGCTCGACCCCGAAGCGCTGCGGGTGCGCGATCTCGACCTGAACGCGCTGATCGGCGCGACGACGTTCGAAGGCGCGCTCGCGCATCTGTGGTTCGACGTCGCGCCGGGCAGCACCGACCATCGCGCGCACGAGGCGACGATCGCCGCGCGGCTCGCGGCGTTCGCCGATGCACTGGCGCCGGGCTCGGTCGCCCAGTCGGTCGCCGCCGACCTCGGCGCGGCGGGCGTCGCGCCGGTGTTCGCGGCCGCGTCCGGCCTGCTGCGCGGCCTGGACGACGTGACCGACCGCGCGCGCGGCCCGGCGCCCGACGATGCCGATCTCGACACGATGCTGCTGTGCGCGGCCGCCGCGCCATTCCTGCTGCATGCGGCGATCGAGGGTCGGCCGTTCGCGGCCGGCACACCCGCCCGCGGCGGCACGGCGCTCGATGCAGCGCAGACGCAAGCGCAACGCATGCTCGTGCTGACCGGCGCGACGCGCGGCGATGCGCCGGCGCAAGCGGCGATGGACATGCTGCTCGTCGCGTGGCACGCCGGCTTCGGCTACATCACGCCGACCGTGCTCGCGCCACGCGTCGCGATCGGCACCGGCGTCACGCTGACGCAGGCGATCGCGTCCGGCTTCCTCGCGAGCGGGCCGTCGCACGTCGGCGCGGCACTCGAAGCGATGCAGTGGCTCGCCGCGCTCGCGCGGTCGATACCGGGCGGCACCGACGCGCCGGCCGCCGCGCTCGATGCGGCAGGCCGCGCGGCGATCGATGCGGCGCTCGACGCGAAACGCACGCTGTACGGCTTCGGCCATCCGCTGTTCGTCGCCGATCCGCGTCCGCCGCACATGCGCGGCCGGTTCGCGGCGAGCGGCTTCGACGGCGCGTACGTGACGTTGTTCGACGCGTGCTGCGCGCAGGCCGACGCGCGCCGCGCGCTGCGGCCGAACATCGATTTCCTGACCGCCGCGACGCTGCTCGAACTCGGTGTCGCCGCGCCGTCGTGGGGCGTCGGCATCGGGCTCGGCGCGCGCATCGCGGCGATGGCCGCGCATGCGGTGGAACGGCGCCGCCGCCCGGCGTTCGGCGTCAACAGCGCGACCGCGCGACGGCTGCTGGCCGCCGTGCCGGTCGGCTGGCTGTGAACCCTCACCCTTTTCGCACAAGGAACGTCATGCTGCTCAAGAACCTGCGCCCGGCGAACGACTACGATCGCTTCGCCACCGAAACGCTCGAACCGTGGGACCTGCTGTTCATCAGCCGCATCCGCCAGCTGGCGCGCGGGATGACGGCCGGCACGCTCGCCGACATCGGCACGGCCACCGGCGTCGTGCCGGTGCGGCTCGCGACCGATCCGGCGATGCGCGGCTGGCGCTACGTCGGCATCGACCTCGATCCGGCGATGCTCGACGAAGGCCGCCCGCGCATCCACGAACTCGGGCTCGACGACACGATCGAGATGCGCGTCGGCGACGCGCTCGCGCTGCCGTTCGACGACGGCACGCTGACGATGGCGGTCGGCCGCGCGACGCTGCACCACCTGCCCGACAAGGCGCTCAGCCTGACCGAGATGTACCGCGTGCTGGAGCCGGGCGGCATCGCGCTCGTGCACGACATGCGCCGCGACGCGCCGCAGCACCTGCTCGACCGCTTCACCGAGATGCGCGCCGCTGCCGACTATCCGCCGACCCACGTCGAGGAAAAGATCACGCTCGACGAAGCGCATGCACTCGTCGCCGAGGCCGGTCTGGCCGAAGTCGCGTCGATCTACAGCCCGAGCATGGGGCTCGGCGCGCTCGGCTTCGAAATCCTGCTGAAGAAACCGGCGCTGGCCTGAGCGATGACCGATCTCGCCTTCCTCGCCGCGCATGCGGCCGTGCGGCTCGGCGCCGACGACGTGCACTGCGCGCCGGTCGCGCCCGGCGCGACGCTGCCGCTGTGCGTGACGCCGCGCAGCGCCGAACTCGCGACGTCGCCGGAGATGTTTGTCGCATGGTACCGCTCGCGGCTCGACACGATCGACACGCTGCTCGACGCATGCGGCGCGCTGCTGTGGCGCGGCTTCGCGGTGCCCGACACCGCCGCGTTCGGCCGCCTCGGCGCGCTGTATCCGGCGCACGCGAACGGCTATACGGCCGGCGCCGCGCCACGCAAGCAGATCGACGGCCAGGTCTATGAATCGACCCGCATGCCGCCGCCGTTCAGGATCGGGCTGCATCAGGAGATGGCCTACATGCCCGCGTTTCCGCGCCTCGTCGCGTTCTACTGCCGGCAGCCGGCCGACGCGGGCGGCGAGACGCCGATCTGCGACATGCGGCGCGTGACCGCGCGCGTGCCGGCCGCGCTGCGCGCGCGGTTCGCCGAACGCGGCGTGATGTACCTACGCAATTTCGCGGCGCCGGGCGACCGCGCGGATGGTCTCGCCGCGAACCCGAACCTGCCGTTCGCCGCGTACCACCGGCCGTGGGACGACGCATTCGGCACGACCGAGCGCGACGAAGTCGAGCGGCTGTGCGCCGAGCGCGGCGTCGGCTGCCGCTGGCTCGACGACGGCAGCGTGACCGTATCGCACGTCGGCAGCGCGCTGCGCACGCATCCGCGCACCGGCGAGACGGTGTGGTTCAACCAGGCGAGCGCGCAGCACCCGAACCCGCGCTCGATGGGCGAGCTCAGCTATCGCTACCTGCAGCGCATGTACGGCGCGCGCGCCGCGTTCCCGTACGAGATCCGCTACGGCGACGGCGCACCGATGCCGTTCGACGATCTGGTGGCGATCTACGACGCGCTCGACGACGAGGAATGCGCGTTCCCGTGGCAGGCCGGCGACGTGCTCGTCGTCGACAACATGCTGGTCGCGCACGGCCGCAACCCGTACCGGGGCGCGCGCGACACGCAGGTCATGCTGTTCGACTGAGGATGCCGACGATGAGCGTTTCGTTTCTGGCGTCCGTGCGCGCGATGTTCGCCCCGCCCGCCGCGTTCGACCGGCCGCGGCGCGCGGGCACGCCGCCGCTGCCCGACGCACAT
>NZ_BCPO01000192.1:0-7207 GCF_016586105.1 Burkholderia sp. E168m15 | reverse complement strand
CAGCGACGTGCGCGTGCTCGACGTGCCGGCCGAACGCTTCATGCGCGATTCGCGGTCGCTGCAGCGAATCGGCGCGCAATTGCAGAAGGTCGAGTATCCCGATCATCTGCGTGTATCCGAGATCGTCGCGCTGCACCGCGCGATGTACGCACACACCGATGCGGCGATCACCGACGCGCTCGGCATCGCCGAACTGCTCGACAAGCCGTGCCGCGCGCTGTCGAAGGGGCAGCGCCAGCGCGTGGACCTGTACGTCGCGCTCGCGCACCGGCCCGAGCTGGCCGTGCTCGACGAGCCGTTCACGGGCCTCGACCGTCGCTATGCGGGCGTCGTGATCGACCTGCTGCGCGACCGCGCAAGCGGCACGAGCGTCGCGATGATCTGCCATTCGGAGGAGGAACTGAGCGTGGTCGACGATCTCGTCTGGGTGCGCGACGGCGGCGTGCGCTACCAGGGCGACCGGGACACGCTGCGCGCCGAGCTCGTCGGCGATGCGCGCGCGGTCCTGTATTGCCGCGACGCAGCCGATGCGCGCGCGCTGCGCAAGCGGCTCGCGGCGCTGCCCGGCGTGACCGGCGTGCGCGTGTCGGCCGCGCACGTGGTCGAGGCGTTCGGCGATGCGACGCTGCATCCGAACGTGCACCGGATCGTCGGCGAACAGGGTATCCAGCATCTCGCGCTCGCGCCGAGCACGCCGGGCGACCTGCTGCGCCTGTGCACCGAGGGCCCGACCCATGACTAAGGTGTTCCTGATCCTCGTGCGCAACGAGCTGCTCGGCTATCTGCGCAGCCGCTCGTCGCTGTTCTGGACGCTGGTGTTCCCGGTGTTCCTGCTGAGCGTGATGCTGTTCGCGTTCGGCGGCTCGGGCTCGCTCGGCACGGCCGACATCGCGTTCGACGTGCCCGGCGGCGCGACGCCGTACAACCAGGCGTGCAAGGCGCAGATCGTCGCCAGCCTGTCGCACAGCGACACGGTGAAGGCGACCTTCGGCGGCCGCGGCACGCCGGCCGAGCGCGTGACCGTCGTGCTCGGCGCCGACGAGCGCACGCCGGCAACGATCCGCTACGACTTCAACGGCTCGCTCGCGGTGAAGGCGGCGTCGCGGGTCGTCGAGATCGCGCTCGCACGCTGCGCCGCGCAGCGGCTCGGGCTGCCGGCCGCGCAGGCACGCTTCGAGAATGCCGCGCCCACGCGCCGCCCGTTCGACTATGGCGCGTTCTTCGCGACCGGCATCCTCGTGATGGCGTTCATGGCGATCGGCCTCAACTCGACGACCACCGCGATCGCGGCGCTGCGCGAGCGCAATACGTTCAAGCTGTACGTGTGCTTCCCGGTCTCGCGCGGCGTATTCCTCGCCGCGCTGATCGTCGCGCGGATGGCGATGATGGCGCTGTCGGCGCTCGTGCTGCTGACGGTCGCGCGCGTCGCGTTCGGCATCGCGCTGCCGATCGCGACGCCGGACGGGCTGCGCGCATTGCCGATCGTGCTGCTCGGCGCGGCGATGGTGCTGAGCATCGGCGTGCTGCTCGCCAGCCGCACCCGCTCGCTCGCGGCCGCCGAGCTCGCGTGCAACGTCACCTACTACCCGCTGCTGTTCTTCAGCGACCTGACGATCCCGATGCACGACGCGCCCGCATGGCTGAAGGCCGGGCTCGCGTTCCTGCCGACCAACCAGTTCGCCGTCGCGCTGCGCGGCGCGCTGGTCGACGGCGCGCCGTACGCGCAGCTCGCGCCGCAACTGCTCGGCATGACCGCGTGCACCGCGCTGTTCCTGTTCGCCGCCGCGCGGCTGTTCCGCTGGCACGACGCTTGACGCGTCGCCACGCTGTTTCGACGAAGGAGAGACACGATGAAATCGAACCATCCCATAACCGACTACCTGCTGCACGCGAGCAACTTCCTGCCGGCGATCGTGTTCCTGTTCTACGGCCGGCTCGGCCCCGAGCAGCCGGATCTGCGCTGGACCCACGCGTTCCTGATCGGCGGCGTGCTCGCACTCGTGCACGGCGCGTGGCTGATGCGCCGCGCGGAGCGCAACAGCATCGCGCTCGGCGTCGACCTGTTTCTCGTGATCGGCGCGGTGCTCGCGCTCGTGTCGCCGACAGGTAGCCGTCTGTGGGGCGAGGAACTCGGCCCGGCGGCGATGCTCGTCTGCGTGCTGGTGGTCGGCATCGTGCATACCGCGTGGTCGGACGGCGGCTTCGTCGACGGCACGTTCGTCGACCAGGCGCGTGCGCGGTCGCTGTCGCTCGTGCTGCTCGCCGTCACCGTCGTCGCGCTCGCGGTGTCGATCGCGATGCGCCACAGCCCGCTGTGGGGCGGCGTCGTGCCGCTGATCGCGCTGGTCGTCGTGCGCGGCCGGCTGCGCAAGCAGCTCGCGCGGGCCAGTTGACGATGAACGCGCTGCCCGCCCCCGCGGCACACGCCGCGCAACGGCACGCGCTCGCCGCGGCACTCGGCGACGGCTGGCTCGAAGGCGCGGCCTGCGAGCCGTATGCGACCGACGTCGTGCAGTACAGCGGCGTGCCGCTCGGCGTCGCGCGGCCGGGCTCGACCGCCGACGTGCGTGCGCTGGCACGCGTCGCCGTCGCGCACCGGATCGCGCTCGTCGCCCAGGGCGCGCGCACCGGGCTCGTCGGCGCGGCCGTGCCCGATCGCAGCGGCACGCAATGCGTGGTGTCGTTCGAGCGGATGCGCGCCGTGCGCGCGTTCGATCCGGCCAATCGCAGCATCACGGTCGAGGCCGGCGTACGGCTGTCCGACATCAACCGTCTGGCGGGCGAAGCGGGGCTCTGCGTGCCGATCGATCTCGGCAGCGATCCGGCGGCCGGCGGCCTCGTCGGCGCGAACGCGGGCGGCAGCCGCCTGATCAAGTACGGCGACGTGCGCCGTCACGTGCTCGGCGTCGAAGTGGTGCTTGCGGATGAAGCCGGCACCGTGATCGACGCGCTCGCGCCGCTGCGCAAGCGCAACGCGGGCTTCGACGTCGCGCAGTGCTTCATCGGCGCGAATGGCGCGAACGGCCTCGTCACCGCCGTGTCGTTCGCGCTCGCGCCGCTCGAACGGTCGTCGTGCGCGGCGTTCGTCGCGTTCGCGTCGTACGACGCGGCACTCGCCGGCCTGCTCGCGTTCGAGCGCGCATTCGGCGAGTTGCTGTCGGCATTCGAGTTCATGTCGGCGGCGGCGGTCGGCTGTGTCGCCGCCGCGTTTCCGACATTGCGCGTGCCGTTCGAGGCCGACGCTGCAGCCTGCTACGCGCTCGTCGAGATCGCGACCGGCATGCCGGGGCTCGATGCGTTGCTCGAGGAACGCACCGTCGCGACGCTCGACGCCCTGGCGAACGAACGCGTCGTGCTCGACGCGGCGTGCGCGCCGGCGGAACGGTTCTGGCGGATTCGCGACGCGCTGCCGGCCGCGGTCGCGCAGGACGGCGTGCCGCTGTCGTTCGACGTGTCGTTTCCGCGCGGCGCGCTCGCCGGATTCGTCGCCGATGCCGAGCAGTGGCTCACCGCCGCGCATCCGCCGCTGCGCTGTCATGCGTTCGGCCATTTCGGCGACGGCGGCTGCCATCTCGTCGTGTCGATTCCGCATGCCGAAGCAGCACGCTACGGCGCGCTGCAGCAGGTGGCGCTGCGCGGCGCGCTGTACGACCGCGTCGTACAGGCAGGCGGCTGCTTCAGCGCGGAACACGGCGTCGGGCCGGTCAATATCGCGTACTACCGCAAGCACGTGCCGGCCGCGCAACGGCAGGTCGCATCCGCCATCCAGCACGCCGTCGACCCGCTCGGCCTGATCGGGCGGGTCCGTTACTGATGCACCGTTTCGACACCCCAAGGAAAATTCGCATGATGTCGCCACGCCCGCCCAGCCCCGCCGTCACCGCCGAGCCGGACGATTCATCGTCGGCGGGCATTCCCGCGCTGCCTGACTCAGGCGCGATGGTCAACGTGCGCGGCGTCGCGCATGTCATTGAATTGCCGCCGCGTGACCACGCGCGGCCGGCGTTGTGGCGCGAGCTTGCGCTCTGGCGCAACGATCGGTCGGCTGATGACGCATCGGACGGCGACGCCGAACCGGACGCGCCGCGGGGTTAGGTGAACGTTCGCGCCGCACGCAGAATCAGTTCGTCCCGTCGTACGTGACGATCTCGATCCAGTTCGCGCCCTTGCCGACCGGATACTTGCCGATCGCGTCGAGATGCCCGGTGTGGCCGTCGATCCGGTACACGGCCAGCGTCGGCGACAGCTGCCCCGCCGCGAGCAGATACTTGCCCGACGGATCGATCGCAAAACCGCGCGGCTGCCGTTCGGTCGCGAACGTGCCGATCCGCGCGAGCCTGCCCGATGTCGCGTCGACGCGATACCCGGCGAGCGTGCTCGACGTGCGCTCCGATGCGTACAGGAAACGCCCGTCCGGCGTCAGATGGAGATCGGCGCCCCATGGCTTGTCGCCGTGAAAATCGGGCGGCAGGATCGACACGGTCTGGATCGGCCGCGCATCGGCGCCGCCGTGCGACAGCGCGAGCACGTGCAGCTTGCCGTCGAGTTCGTCGATCAGGTACGCGAAGCGGCCGTTCGACGAGAACACGAAATGGCGCGGGCCCGACTTGTCGGGCAGCCGGTACGCGGGCGTCGTGTCGTCGGTCAGCATTCCCGTCGACGCATCGAACGGCAAGCGCAACCACGCATCCGCGCCGAGCACCGACGCGAACGCGTAGCGGCCGTCCGGCGACTGGCGGATCGCGTGCGCCATCGGGCCGGTCTTCACCGTCTGCCGCACGTCGCCCGCGACGCCGTCCGCGCCGATCCGGTTCACCGCGAGCAGGTTGCCGCCATACGACGCCGAGAACAGGTAGCGGCCCGACGCATCGGTCGACACGTACGCCATGCTGTCCGCGAGCGGCGCGCGGCCCAGCTCGATCAGCCGCCCGTCGAGCGGATTGATCGCGAAGCTGACGACGCGATACGGCGTCGAACGCAATGCCGCGTACAGGCGCCGATGATCGGGCGACAACGCCATCGGCATCACGGTGCCGTCGACCGGCACGGTTTCGATCGCGGTCAGCGCACCGTTCGCCGTGTCGACGCTGAACACCGAGATATCGCGGCTGTCGCTGTTCGACACGTACGCATACGTCGCCGCGTGCGCGAGCGAGGCCGCCATCGTCAACGCAGCAGCAGCCACGGCGCGCCGCAGGAGAGTCGTTTTCATGGAAGTGCCGGGAAGTGAAGAAAGGGAACCGCGCATGCAACCGCGGCGCCGGACCACCTCGGTCGTCCGGCGCCGCGACGGGCGAAACGCGCGCCGCAATCAGAACACCGCGTGCCCGCTGATCAGGCTCGGCAGCCACGTCGAGAAGAACGGCATGTACGTGACGATGTTGATCGCGCTGAAGATCGCGAGGTAGTACGGCCACGCCATCTTCGTCGTCTCGCCAATCGACACGTTGCCGATCGCGCAGCCGACGAACTGCACCGACCCGATCGGCGGGTGCACGAGGCCGAGCGAGCAGTTCAGCAGCAGCATGATCCCGAACTGCACCGGCCCGACGCCGCACGCCATCGCGATCGGCAGGAACAGCGGCGTCGTGATCAGGATGTGCGCGGCCATGTCGACGAACGTGCCGAGGAACACCTGGATGATGTTGATGTACAGCAGCATCAGCCACGGCGCCGCGGTCGACTGCTTCAGCAGCCCTTCGATCGCATCCGGAATCTCCAGGTACGACATCTGGAAGCGCAGCATGTTGGACACCGCGATCAGCAGCAGCACGACGCCCGTCGTGCGTGCCGCATGCGACAGCGCGCGGCGCAGCTTCTCGGCCGTCAGCGTCCGGTAGACCACCGCGGTCAGCACCAGCGAGTACACGACGGCGATCGCGGCCGCTTCGGTCGCGGTGGCGATGCCCTTCGCGACGCACACCAGGATGATCGCGATCACCATCAGCCCCGGCACCGCGCCGACGAAGCTGCGCAGCACCGCATACCAGCCGGGAAACCGCGGCAGCGCGGACGAGCCGTCCTCGCGGCGCGGATAGCCGTGACGCACGGCCTGCCAGTACGCGGCGGCGAGCACGAAGCCCATCACCCACAACACCGGCAGGAGCCCCGAGAACAGCAGGTCGCCGATCGACACGCCGCTCACCGGCTGGCCGTGCAGCATCCCGGTGATGCCCTGCGCGGCGAACGCGTAGATGATCATGTTGGTCGACGTCGGCATCAGCGCGCCGGCGAGCGACGCATGCGTCGTCACGTTGACCGCGTACGCGGCGCTGTAGCCTTCGCGCTTCATCAGCGGAATCACCACGCCGCCCATCGCCGACGTATCGGCGGTCGGCGAGCCCGACACGCCGCCGAACAGCGTGCACGCGACGACGTTCGCCATCCCGAGGCCGCCGCGGAAGTGGCCGACGGTCGCCTGCGCGAAGCGCAGGATGCGGTCGGCGATGCCGCCGTGCAGCATCAGTTCGCCGGAGAAGATGAAGAACGGCACCGCGAGGAACGAGAACGCGTTCATTCCCGAGATCATCGCCTGCATCGCGGTCGCGATCGGCAGACCTTCGACCATGTAGGTCAGCACGCATGCAATGCCGAGCGCGAACGACACGGGCACGCCGAGCACGAGAAATATCAGAAAACTGACGGACAGGATCGCGAGTTCCATGGCGTTATTGTCCCGACGAAGAACGACGAAGCGCGAGCAGGTGCTCGAGCGAGAAGAAGATGATCGCGACCGCCGCGGGCATCGTGATCAGGTAGCGCACGCCTTCGGGCAGCCCGATGATCGGGATGCGGTCGCCCATCGTCTCGACGGCCATGCTGCCGCAGCCGATCATGATCATGATCGCGAACGCGATCAGGCTCAGGTGCTGGATCGCGATGACCACCGTACGTGCCTTCGGCGACAGCCGGCGCACCAGCGAATCGAGGCCGATATGGCCGCCGTCGCGCACCTTCATCGCGGCGCCGAACATCGCGATCACGATCACGAGCAACAGCGCGATCGGCTCGACGAAATCCGGCGCGTTCTCGAACACGTAGCGCATCACGACCGCGTAGAACACCAGCACCGTGAGCACCGCGAGACACGACGACGCAATCACAGCCAGCACGCGGAACAGCACGTCGTTCACGCAGCGCAGCAGCGGCGCTGCATGCGGCCGCGCGGGCGGCGTGCCGTCCGGGGCGGCGGCCGACCCGCCCGCGG
>NZ_BCPO01000191.1:0-63051 GCF_016586105.1 Burkholderia sp. E168m15 | reverse complement strand
CGATCTGCTTCATCTGCGGCGTCTTTTCATACTTGGTCCACAGCGGCTGCATCGCCTTCACGAACGCCGCGCGGTCGATCTGCGCGGCCGGCAGGATCTTCGCGCCGCCCTTCGTCACCAGTTGCTGCGCGGACGCCTCGCGCGCGGTCCACAGCTTCTGGTAGTACGGCACCGAGTCGGCCGCCGCCTTCCGGATCGCCGCCTGCTCCTGCGGCGACAGCGTGTCCCAGATCTTCTTCGAGAACACCAGCACTTCCGGCGTCATCGCGTGCTGCGTCTCCGAGTAATCGGGCGCGACTTCGTAATGCTTGGTTTCCTCGTACGACGGCAGGTTGTTTTCCGCCGCATCGACGAGGCCCGTCTTCAGGCCCGTATACACCTCGGCGAACGGCATCGGCGTCGGCGTGCCGCCCATCGCCCGGATCTCGTCGACCATCAGGTCGGACGGTTGCACGCGCACCTTCAGCCCCTTCATGTCGGCCGGCGAGCGCACCGGGCGCTTCGCGTAGATCGAGCGCGCGCCGCTCTCGTAGAACGTCAGCGCGATCATTCCCTTCGCGGTGAACGCATCGAGGATCTTCTGGCCGGCCGGGCCGTACATCGCCTTGCGGAAGTGATCGACGTCGCGGAACAGGAACGGGAACGACGGAATCAGCGACTCCGGCACGATCTCGTTGAACGATGCGCCGTTCACGCGCGCCATGTCGATTGCACCGATCCGCACCTGGTCGACGGTGTCCTTCTCGGAGCCCAGCGCGCTGTTGCCGAACACCTTGATCGAATCCTTGCCGCCCGTCTGCTTCGACAGCGCGTCGCCCATGAACTTCACGGCCATGTTGGTCGGGAAGTTGTCGCCGTGCACGTCCGCCGAGCGGAACACGCGCGCCTGCGCGGACATCGCGAAGCCGGCCATCAACGCGACGGCGAGGGCGGTACGGGAGCCGGTGAATCGGTGCTTCATGGTGAGTCTCCTGGATGGTCGATCGTTGTTGTGCGGCGATCCGTCGGCAGGCACCTGTTCATCTAGGCGCGTCGTTGAACCGCAGAGTCATACGTCGTATGACGTGTTGAGTGAATGTACGTCGGTTAACCGTTTAACTCACTTGGTGCATACCCCTATAACCCCGACTATCAAAGGCTTTTGGCGGAAATCGGGGAATCGCTTTCTCTGTTTATAGGTTTTTCAGCGAAACGTTTTCCGGAAACGGGTCGGCATGCGAACGGGGCGTGGTCGTCGCGGTTTCCTGACACTCGGCGGCCGTCTTTCGCTTCGTTTGCCATCGTTATAGGATGACTGACCACGAAATCGTCACGCCATCGCGATGCCATGAGCGCGCGCCGGCCTGCCTTCCGCGCGACGCGATTTCGCGTCCGCGGCGCTCCGCCCGGCGACCCCGCGTCGGCGACCGCATCCGCTCCGCCTCAGCCTGACCGGCAGCCCGTCTCCAGCCCGCACGCTCGCGTCGCGGAGCACGCGCCGCCCGAACGACCCGATACCAACCCGGCATCGCGCAGCCGATGCCTCTTCAGGAGATCTCCGTCATGACACTCCCCCTTTCCCGGCCCAATGCCCGGCCCAATGCCCGGCCGAACCGGCGCTCGCGCGCGCTCGGCCTGCTCGCCGCGCTGCTCGCCACCGCCGCGGCGCTCACCGCGTGCGGCGGCGACGATGCGAGTACCGGCGGCGGCGCGGCGTCCACCGCACCGCCCGCCACCAGCGTGTTCCAGGTCGGCACGACGACCGTCGACCCGAACCTGCCGGCCGAACCGGCGCTGCCCGCCGATACGCAGGTATGCAGCACGCTCGAAGCCGCCAATACGCTCGTGAGCCGCCCCGACGGCTCGCTGCCGCCGGAGGCCGACCCGTCGACGGCCGGCGTCGGCAAGGCCGTGCCTGCCGCGACGGCCAACCCCGATCAGGCGCGCATCCAGGCCGCGCTCGACGCGTGCGGCGCGGCGGTCGACGCTGAAGTCGGCGCGACGATCGCGGCGGCGGACGCCGCGGCCACCGCCGCGCAAAAGGCGGCCGCCGCGCCGAACGTGAACCTCGCCGGCGCGTCCGGCGAGGAGCTCGCGAAGCCGAAGTACCGCGCGGGCAAGTTCGCGGTGCGGCTCGTCGTCAATCACGCGGGGCCCGGCAACGGCTTCATCAGCGGGCCGCTGACGCTGCCGTCCGGCGTCACGCTGTGGATCGACAAGGGCGTCACGCTGTATGCATCGCGCGACGTGAAAGCGTATTCGCCGAACGCCGCCGGGCCGTACTGCGGCAACACGGCCGTCAGCGCGACGAAAGCCGGCAGTTCGTCGAACTGCGCCGCGCTGATCACCGGCACCAACCTCGTCAACGCGGCGGTGGTCGGCGACGGCCGGATCGACGGCCGCGGCTACGCGGAGCTCGTGACGTCCGATGCGAAATACCCGCTGATGAAGGTCGACCTGACGTGCTCGAACACCTACGCGGCCTACAAGAGCGGCACCGTGGCGCCCGACGGCACCGCGTGCGACGACGGCGGCACCGTCGTCGACTCGAAATCGACGGTGCGTAACATGACGTGGTGGGATCTCGCGTATCTCGGCAACATGGTGCAGAACGGCACGACCGGCTTCGGCTCGCAGTCGAATTTCCGGCTGATGGTGTTCAACTACGCGAAGAACCTCACGCTGTACCGCATCACGCTGAACAACAGCCCGAATTTCCACGTGGTGCCGAGCGGCGTCGACGGGCTGACGATCTGGAACGTGAAGGTGCAGACGCCGACGCTCGCCGGGTTCGCGAACCCGGCCGGCAACGGCAACCCGCTGTACAACGGGCAGACCTTCAACGCGGACAACGTGAAGAACACCGACGCGTTCGACCCGGGCGCCGCGTCGAAGCCGACCTCGGCGGCGCTGTCGACCGGCAGCACGACGACGTCCGCCGCCCCGATCTCGTTCGACGGCTACCTGAAGAACTTCGTGTTCGCATACAACTACGTGAGCACCGGCGACGACGACATCGCGCTCAAGGGCAGCAACAATCCGGCGCCCGCCGGCTCCGGGCTGTTCGGCATCGACGGCAATCGCGACGTGCGCGCCGATCGCAAATGGGGCGTCGTGATCGCGCACAATCACATCTACTGGGGGCACGGCATCTCGATCGGCAGCGAGACCAACGGCGGCGTGACCAACGTTCAGGTGTACGACAATGCGTTCCGCGATTCGGAAGAAGGGCTGCGCATCAAGTCCGACTATGCGCGCGGCGGCGAAGTGAGCAACATCCACTACGCGAACATCTGCATCCGCGACGCGAAGAACGCGCTGCTGTTCACGCCGTACTACAGCACGAAGGCCGTGCCCGCGAGCGGCCCGCTGTACCCGAACTTCCACGACATCTCGCTCGCGAACGTCGTGATCGAGGGGGCGGCCGGCGTGAAGCTGCAGGGGTTCGAGGCGAACACCGGCGGCTACGGCGAGCCCGCGTTCCCGCTCGTGATGTCGCTGACCGACGTGGTGGCCGATACGCCCGACAGCATCGCGACGATCGCATCCGACGCGAACCTCACGCTGCGCAACGTGAACCTGCCGGTGTTCCCGTCGACCGCGAACCGGGTCGCCGTCAACGGTACGGCGGTCCATGCGATCGACCCGGCCAGCGTGCTCGACTGCAGCAAGGCGTTCGTCGACTTCCCGGGCATCGACCAGTCGAACCCGTTCGGGTCGACGTGGGCGCCGGCGCTGTAGCGTGCGGTCGTTCCATCGTCATCGCGCGTGCCGCCTGGCAGGCACGTGCGATGCGCGCCGCGACATCATGCAACGCAAAAGGAGCCAGTGATGTCGACCACGAAACCATCAGCGTACCCCGACCCGGCTACCCCGCCGAACGCCGGCGACGAAGGCCCCGCAGGCGCGCCGGGCATCGGCGAGGACACGTGCCGCGTCTGCCGCGGCACCGGCAGGGTGGAGGGCCAGCCCTGCACCGTCTGCGGCGGGACCGGCAAGATACTGCAGGGAATCGGCGGCGGATAGGTAAAAAGGCCGCCGCACCGGCGTGCGTCGCGCGCTCAGGTCTGCATGACCAGCGACGTCAGTTGCGCGGCGCGCGCCACGTCCGTCTTCGTGTAGATCGACTTGATCTGCGCGCGGACCGTGCCGATCGACACGCCGCGCAGCGCCGCGCACTCCTGCGGCGAGCGTCCGTCGCAGCACAGCAGCACGGCCAGCTCGGCTTCCGCCGACGACAACCCGTAGAACACCCGCAAGCGTTGCGCGCGCGCCGACGGCGCACGCAGGTCCGCGGCCGTCATCAGCGCCGCGACGCCGGGCCGTTCGCGCGCGAGGCGCGACTGTTCGGGAACGGGGATCAGCGCAAGCGGCAGCGGCTCGCCCGTCGTACGCCGCAGCAATAGCCCGCCGCGCGCGAACGCGTACCGCCATTGCGTGTCATCGACGCAGCCTTCCGGCGCGAAACGGCCGTTGACGATCCGCAGCGCCGGTTCGGCGGCGATCAGCTGATCGGCCGCGCGGTTCGTATAGCGCAGTTCGCGCCGCGGGCCGAGCAGGAACACGGGCACCGGCACCGCATCAAGCGCCGACTCCGCAGCAGCCACGCGCGCTTCGAGTTCGCCGATGCGCGCATGGATGCGCAGCGCGCGACTGATGTGGCCGCCCATGATTTCGATGGTGCGGCGCTGCGCGTCGGACAACCCGTGCGATTCCGGGCCGCTCTGTACGCTGAGGAAAGCGCCGGCGCCCTCGCCGCGATGGATGTACAGGCCCGAGATGCCGCCGAGCCCGAACGGATGCATGAATTCCCGATAGAACACGCCATGTGTACGCTGCCGCACCGACAGGTGCTTGACGTCCTCGAACCAGCGCCCTGCCGGCCAGTCGGCGGCAACCGGCACGACCGGGTCGTACAGGTAGAACTCGGTGTTGTAGCGGTGGTGGCATGCGGCGACCCATGACGGATCGTCGCCGGCTGCCCGCTCGATTGCCGGCATCCGCGCCGCGTCGTCGAACGACAGCAGTGTGGCCATGCGCGTGCCGACCGTCAGACGCAGCCCGTCCAGCACCGCTTCCCACCGTTGATCGCCCAGTGCCGCAGCGTAGACGTCATCGATCCATGCCGAGGGAATCAATCCGTTCATCTGCATCTGGCCACCCCGCGCCGTGCGTTTTTGTCGAACGCCGTTCGGGCATCTTACTCAATCGGTCTGATTGTTCAAATTGCCGATGCGGATTTGGCCGAAATACCACGTTTGTCACCGTTTCTCGTCAGACGTAATGGTGGTTTTTGACACGGCGGGCGTGGAATCGGTGGTGATGCAGACGGCCGATGGCGCCTGCGGCGCGGGTCGCGCGGAACGAAATCTTGTCGCAGGTAGAGGGGTTCGAGGCTGGATGCGACGCGATGAAACGCGGTTCGGTACCCGCCCCGACGATGCACTTACTTCATCGTCAAGAACCGCGCTTCCATCTGGTCGATCTTCGCGAGCACGGCTTCGCTCAGCTTCCTGACGTGACGCGGCACGTCGGGCGTCGACAGCAGTTCCTCGATACGTCCGCGCCAGTATCTCGGATGCCGGACGCGCCCCGCGCCCGACATCGATACATCGTCGACGTCCGTCTCGCTGTCCAGCAGCGCCACCATGCGCTGGATATGGGAGAGCTCTCGTTCTACGTAGTCTCGTGCGAGCATATTGATTGAAATTCCCCGAAATACGACATCAGGCCTTCCGTCATCAACGCGCCGTCGGCCGCGGCGCCAACGACGCACTGCGGACCTGCACATCAGCGTACGCGACGACCGTGTCAATCGACTGTGCGAACGCTTACAGCGATCGACACGCAACGACAGGCCTGTTCGATTGTTCTGGTGATATCCGGTCCCCGGCGCCTTGTAGATCATCGTAGGCGTACCGCTCGGCGACGGCATCCCCAAAAGTGGGGATGCCGGCCGATATGGGTCGGGGAATCGTTGCCGGAAACGACGAGGGCGAAAAACGCAAGCGGGCGCGACGGCGCGACGGACCATTGTTGTCCGGCAACACGATGGCGACGATTCCGGCGCTCCGCTCACTTTCACCTCCGACGAATCGGCCGTCGTGCCTGTCGCCCCTTGCATGTCGATTGGCGCGCTTTGCGAGTGAAGTGGCACGCAAAAAGCGGCATCATGGCGCATCACTTCTGCAACGGAATCCCGCCCATGAATATCGATACCGACCTCCCCGTCATGGTCACCGGCGCGACCGGCTACGTCGCCGGTTGGCTCGTGCAGCGGCTGCTCGAGGCCGGCGTGACGGTCCATGCGGCCGTCCGCGACCCCGACAGCCCTGACAAGCTCGAGCATCTCCAGCGCATCGCGGCCGGCAAGCCCGGCACCCTCCGCTATTTCCGCGCGGACCTGCTCGAACCCGGGTCGTACGCCGACGCGATGGCCGGTTGCGGGACCGTGTTCCATACCGCGTCGCCCTTCACCGTCACCGTCCGCGATCCGCAGAAGGAGCTGGTCGATCCGGCGCTGCTCGGCACGCGCAACGTACTCGAGACGGCCAACCGCACGCCGTCAGTGCGGCGCGTCGTGCTGACCAGCAGTTGCGCGGCGATCTACGGCGACAACGCGGACCTCGCCGCGACGCCAGACGGTGTGTTCACCGAAGCAATCTGGAACACCAGTTCGTCGCTGACCCACCAGCCCTATTCGTATTCGAAGACGGTCGCCGAGCGCGAAGCGTGGAAGATCGCCCGCCAGCAGCAACGCTGGGATCTCGTCACCATCAACCCGTCGCTCGTGATCGGGCCCGGCATCAACCCGTACGCGACGTCGGAAAGCTTCGAAATCGTGCGGCAGATGGGCAACGGCACGATGAAGGCCGGCGTGCCGGATCTCGGCCTGGGTGCGGTGGATGTCCGCGACGTGGCCGATGCGCATCTGCGTGCGGCGTTCCTGCCGAACGCCAACGGCCGTTACATCGTGTCGGCACACGACACGAACCTGCCGGCGATGGCCGCCACGCTGCTGGAACGGTATGGCGCCGACTACCCGATTCCGCGGCGCATCCTGCCGAAGTGGCTGGTGTGGCTGATCGGCCCGCTCGCGAACAAGAGCGTGACGCGCCGCGTGGTCGCCCGCAACATCGGGCTGCCCTGGCGCGCCGACAACAGCCGCAGCCGCAACGAGCTCGGGATGCGCTATCGCCCGCTCGCCGAGTCGATGAACGACTTCTTTCAGCAGCTCGTCGAAACCGGGCAATTACGGCGATGAACCGCTTCGCGATCTCGCCCGGCTGGCAGGTCATGATGGTCGACCTTGGCCTGCGCGCCGACGAACTGCTGCGGCGCGCGCAGTTGCCCGCCGATCTGTTCACGCGCCCCGAGAACGGGTTGACGACCCGCGAGTACTTCGGCCTGTGGCGCGCGATGGAAGACATGGCGAATACGCCGGCCGTCGCGCTGCGCATCCTCGATCTGCTCTCCGTCGAAACCTTCGATCCGCCGCTGTTCGCCGCGTTGTGCAGCCCGAATCTGGAGATCGCGATCCGGCGCATCGGCCAGTTCAAGCCGCTGATCGGCCCGATGCAGTTGCGTGTGTCGCACGAGGTCAATGCGCTCACCCTCGCCGTCGACTTCCTGGAACGCGACGTACCGCCGCCTGGCATGCTGGTCGCGGCCGAACTCGGCTTCTTCGTGAAACTCGCGCGGCTGGCGACCCGCACCGAGCTGCCGGCACGCGCCATCACGCTGCCGCGCGACGTCAGCCCCCATCCCGGCTATGCGCGCTTTTTCGGCGTGACGCCGCAGTACGGCGATGCGCCTTCCGTGAGCGTGACGCTGCAGGATGCGCGGCGTCCGTTCGTCACCGCGAACCATGCGATGTGGCAGATTTTCGAACCCGACCTGCGCCGCCGCCTCGACGCACTGTCGGCCGAGGCCGGCATCGTCGAGCGCGTGCGCGCGGCGCTGCTCGAATTGATTCCGGGCGGGCTCGCCACCGCGGACGGCGTCGCGCAAACGCTTGCGATCAGCAAACGGACGCTGCAGCGGCGGCTCGGCGACGAAGGCGCGAACTTCAAGACCCTGCTCGCGGAAGTCCGCGAGAAGCTCGCGTGGCATTACCTCGATCGCTCGGACCTGCCCTACAGCCAGATCGCTTTCCTGCTCGGCTACCAGGACCCGAATTCGTTCTTCCGCGCATTCAATGAATGGACCGGAATGACGCCCGAAGCCGCCCGTTCACGCACGGCGCGTTAATCAACGCGAAGCGGCCCGCCCTGTCTATCCGGCCATTCCATATCAGCCGGGCGTGCCGCTGCGCTTCAAGCCGAAAATGAAATCGGCTTCGACCGACGCGCCCTTCGGCAATTGCAGCACGCCGACCGACGAACGCGTATGGATGCCGGCGTCGCCGAGCACCGCGACCAACACGTCCGACGCGCCGTCGGCCACTTCGCTCTGCATCGTGAAGTCGGGCGCGCTTCGCACGTACACGGTCATGCGCGGTACCGTCGCGATCGCATCGAGCGTGCCGCAATGCTTGCGGATCAGCGACAACGCGCGCAGCGCCGAGATACCGGCTGCCCGGCGGCCATCGTCCAGCGAAACGGATTCGCCCACGATGCCGACGAAATGCACGACTTCACCGATTCGCGGCACCTGGCCGGCAATGTAGGCCGTGCTTCCGTCGACCAGAACGGGCGTGTACTTTCCGCCGATCCTGATCGTTTCGTCCGGATCGAATCCGAATTCGGCTGCGACCTGTTTCAGTTTGTCATCCCTGTTCATCAGTGAATTCCCCAATCCCTCTGAAAAAAGATAAAGAATAATTGAGTCTCCGAAGCTTGTCCCGCACGAAAAGATCGGTCACGAACGATCCAGTCAAACCACTTCTCAGGTGTTCGAAGCAGTCGCGGATTGCCATATCGGCAATGGAATTCACCGTCTCAGCAATTTTCTTCATCATTTCGGTTGAAACCGCTATCATGTATGGACACAAACCTGAAGAGTGATATATGGCAACTTACAAGGAACTGAAGGCTCAAATGGACGCTTTGGCCGAGAAAGCCGAAGCCGCGCGCGCCGCTGAATTCCAGGCGGTCGTCGACGACATCCGCACAAAAGTCGCGGAATACGGCATTACCGAAAAAGACATTTTCGGTACACGCCGTGGTCGGCCGGCCAAACAAGCGGGCGCCCCCGTGCAGGCAAAGTATCGCGATCCGAAGACCGGGGCGACCTGGTCGGGCCGCGGTCGCGCGCCCGCATGGATCAAGGATGCGAAGAACCGCAATCGATTCCTGATTCAGGAATAAGCATCCCGGCATGGGCCGGCGCGTGATTCAACGCGCCGTCCGGCGATTTGGGCATTGATTGGCGCATCGATACCGGCGGGTTTCCGACGCCGCTCCGGTTGACGAGGTCTTGCCCGATCGGCGTGTCGCGCATCGGCCAATCGGCCAATCGCACCGCAAGCCAATCCTTTCTTCAGCGTTCGTAATAGACGGCAAGCCAGACGGTTTGCACTTCGTCATGCGTCCACGCGACACGATGACGGCAATGCGGCTCGATCAGCACGTAATCTCCCGCGCGCATATCGAGCCGCGTTGCATCTTCTTCGAATTCGAGCACGGCCGCGCCGGACAGCAACACGACCCATTCGGCCCGCGCGTCGTCATACCAGAACCCGTCCGGGCTCGCATGGCCCATCGATACGATTCGCTCGACGTTCACGCGCGGGCTCGTCACGAGCAGGTCAATTCGCTCGTCGCCGCCGCGCCGCCCGTCGACGCTGAATAAATTACCGGTTTGAAGTTGCATGGCTTCGCCTCGTCGTTGATCTTCGGGTAAATGCTGCGGCTTTAAAGACGACGGGAATGGTCGCATCAGCCTGACATTGCGCTGGTCTGCACGGACGTCGTCAAATGTCTGATAAAAAGATGAAGAGCGGGTGCAACTTTACCGACGCTCATTCATTGGCGCGATAAAGTACATCGCGACATTCTTTTAGCGACGCGCGCGCCATAGCGCGCCATTTCGGTAAAAGCCGGCCGACATCCCGCCGGCGTCCGCAGCGTCGGACCAAGCTCTTCACGCAAATAACGGGCTGGCGAGCACGCGTCGATCGACGCATTTTCCGTTCGCAGGCCGGCATGAGCAAGCATCGGCACGGACATTCATTCTTTATTTCGATTCGAGGTCGCGTTTGCCCGATGAGTCGTTGATATCGATGCGAGTGCGGACAAAGCCCCCCGTCAAACCCGCCCCCTCAACCACGCCAGCAACGCCGCCTGCGCACTTCCTTCCGCCACCGGCGCCGACGTCAACAGGTAGTAATCCGATCCATCCTCGACGAACCCCATTGGCGCGACCAGCACACCGCTTTCGATGTCGTCGCGCACCAGATGCCACGGCCCGATCGCGACGCCCAACCCCGCAACGGCCGCCTGCAGACTGAAGTAGAAGTGATCGAACCGCTGCCCGCGCCCGTTCGCGGCCGGCTGATTCGACGCCGCCGCCCACGCGTTCCATGCGTCCGGCCGGGTTCGCGTATGCAGCAGCGCGGCGTCGGGCCTCAACGCGCGGCCGCCGCGCCGCGATGCAAACCACGCACCGACCTTGTCCGGCCGGCAAACCGGCCCCACCCGCTCGGCGAACAGATGCTCGGCGTGATACCCCGCCGGCCACGCGAAATCGTTGCGACGTATCGCCATGTCGATACCGCTGTCGAACGAGAACGGGCCGCCCGCGGCGGCCAGATGGATATCGACGCCCGCATGCCGCGCCTGGAAATCCGGCCAGCGCGGGATCAGCCAGCGCATCAGTAGCGTCGGCTCGCACGACAGGACCGAACGCCGCGCACGGGCGGCCTCGGTGCGCAACGCGTGGGCGGCGTGACGCATCAGGTCCAGTCCATCATGGACGGCCCGGGCGAGTGTGCGGCCTGCCTCGGTCAGGAACACGCGACGACTGCGCCGCTCGAACAGCGCCACGCCGAGATCGTCCTCGAGCAGACGCACCGCGCGGCTGACCGCGCCGTGGGTCAGGCACAGCTCGTCGGCCGCGCGACTGAAATTCTCGTGACGCGCCGCCGCGTCGAAACAACGCAGCGCCATCAGCGACGGCAGGTTCGTCCGAATCGATTGTGATTCGAACTCACCATTCTGGTCAGAAATCATCGTTTTTCCTAGTGAAGCACGATCGATAGGATTGTGCCATCAACCCATCCAGCGTAGGAGAAACGTATGACCGAATGGATAGTCGTAGTCACCATTACGCTGCTGGCCGTCATCAGCCCGGGGCCGGATTTCGCGATGGTCACGCGCAACAGCCTGATGCTGTCGCGTCGTTCCGGCGTGCTCACTGCATGCGGGATCGGGCTCGGTGTAACCGTCCACGTGAGCTACACGCTGCTGGGCGTCGGGCTGCTGATCCGTCAGTCGCCGTGGCTCTTCAATGCCGTCAAGCTGATCGGCGCGATCTACCTGATCTACCTCGGTGCGAAGATGCTCATGACGAAATCCGGCGGCGTGCAAGCCGACAGCCGCGTGGCGGCGCTGTCGGATCTCGCCGCGCTGCGCACGGGCTTCCTGACCAACGCGCTGAATCCCAAAACCACGGTGTTCATCGTCAGCCTGTTCATGCAGGCCGTCCGGCCCGACACGCCGTTGATCGTGCAACTCGGCTACGGCGCGTTCATCGCGGCCGCACATGCCGGCTGGTTCAGCCTCGTCGCGATGTGTTTCTCGGCCACGGCTGTCCGCGATCGGCTGCTGTCGCTGCGACACTGGATCGATCGCACGTTCGGCTGCCTGCTGGTGGGCTTCGGCGTCGCGCTCGCCATCGCACGCGGCGGGCGCTGACGCCCGACCCGTACGGACGCGCGGCGGCGGGTGCCCCGCGCCAGGTGCCCTGCGCCGGGTGCCCCGCGCCACCAACCTCAGAACGTCCGTGCGATCGTTCGTGCCTCGTCGATCGCCCGACTCCGGTCGACCTTCCCGTCCGGGCCGAACAACGTGCGCTCGACGACGATCCCCGTGATGTCCGTCACGCCCACGAACTTGAGCCACGTTTCCATGTAAGGGCGCTGCAGATCGAACTCGGCGGCCGGCGTAAACGACCCCGGCGACTGATAGGCGAGCCCGCGCGCGTAGACCACCGCCGCCTTTTTACCGGCCAGCTTGCCGGTGAAACCCGTTCCGTCGAACGTGAACAGCACGTCCTTCTGCGAGATCACGTCGATCAGGTGCTTGAGCTTGTACGGAATGCTGAAATTCCACAGCGGCACGCCGAACAGGAACTTGTCCGCTTCGTGGAACGGCGCCGCGAGCCGCTCGATCTGCTGCCACGCAGCCGCCTGCTCCTGCGTCAACGCCGTGCCGCTCAGTCCGGCATATTTCGCGGCCAGCGCGGCGCCATCGAATTCGGGCATCGTCAGATCCCAGATGTCGAGCTTCCGGATCTCGTGATCGGGATGGGCGTGCCGGTACGCGTCGAGAAACGCACCGCACACCTCGATGGACGCCGAATAGGCCTTGTTGGGTGAGCCTTCGATATAGAGCACGTGTGTCATGGCGCCGATCCTTGCCAAGCGTGACGACGGCGCGCGGGATGCGCGCTCGCCCACTGCCCTTCGCAGCCTAGCGGGTCGGCCTATAATCCGGAAACGATATTAATTGATCAAATTAACCCGGATTGGTGATGAATGAACGCTCCCCTCGACACGGCGCTGCTTCATACGTTCGTTGCGGTCGCCGACGTGCGCAGCTTCACCGGCGCCGGGCGCCGGCTGAACCTCAGCCAGTCCGCAGTCAGCGCGCAGATCGTTCGTCTCGAGGAGCAGGTCGGCCAGGCGCTGCTCGCGCGCAACACGCGCAGCGTCACGCTCACCGCGCATGGCGAGACGCTGCTCGGCTACGCGCGTGCGATGCTCAATCTGAGCGAGGAAGCGCGCGCCAGGCTGGGAACGGGGGACGCCATCGACGTCAAGCTGCGGATCGGTGTATCGGAGGACTTCGCAACTGGCTGGCTGCCGGACCTGATGCGCCGCCATGGCGCCGCGCGGCGCGGCCTGCGGCTGGATCTGGTCGTCGACATCGGCGACAGCCTGTTTCAACGGCACGCCAACGGCGAATTCGATCTCGTGATCGGCAGCCGGTGCTCGCACGCGGGCCACGGCGCGACGTTGTGGCAGGAACCGCTCGTCTGGGCGTTCGCGCGTCACGAGCCGCTTCCGGAAGGCGACGTGCCGCTCGCGTGCTTCCCCGATCCGTGCCCGTACCGCGGCGCCGCCATCAAGGCGCTCGCGCTGGCCGGCATGCGCTACCGGATCGCGTGCGAAAGCCCGAGCGTGACCGGCATCCGCACCTTCGCGCGGGCCGGCATCGCGATCGCGCCGGTGCCGCGCAGCGCGATCGACGACACGCTTCGCGAATTGGGTTTGCCCGAAGGCTTGCCGGAATTGCCGGCGATGGAACTCGTGATGATGCACGACGCGCGGATGCCGGCGGCCGCCGAATTCGCCGCGATGATTCTGGACGAGACCGCTGCCCGCACGGGCGCGGGCAAGCGCGGCCGTGCGTAGCGGGTAGCGCCCGCGAAGATACCCGCGGGGCACGCCCGGCGCCCCGCCTCGCTCAACGCTTCGCACTCCATTCGATACGTCCGCCGGCCGGCTCCCGGCTCCGCCCGAGCAGCGCCGCCAGCGACATGTCCGCGAGCTTGCCGAACGGCGCGCGCAGCAGGCTCGGCAAACTCCAGCGCCCCTGCACGAACACGCCCTTCGCATGACTCATCGCGCGGAATCCCTCGATACCGTGATACGCGCCCATCCCGCTCGGCCCGACGCCGCCGAACGGCAAGTCTTCCTGCGCGACGTGCAGGACCGTGTTGTTGATGCCGACGTTGCCCGACGTGGTCCGCTTGAGCAACGTCTCGCAGTCGCCATCCCGCGCACCGAAGTAATACAGCGCCAGCGGCCGCGGCCGCGCGTTCACGTAATCGACGACCTCGTCGATCGTGCGATACGTGCGCACCGGCAGGATCGGCCCGAAGATCTCTTCGCGCATGACGGCCGTGTCGTCGGCCGCGCCGACGATCAGCGTCGGCGCGAGCGTCCGCTTGCGGGTCGCCGCGCCTTGCGGATTCACGCCCGCCTCGATCACCCGCGCCCCGCGGCTGCGCGCTTCGTCGACGAGGCCTTTCAGGCGGTCGTAATGCCGGTCGCTGACGATCGACGTGTAGTCCGGGCTGGTCGGCCCGTCCGGATAGAAACGCGCGACGGCCGCGTCGTATTGCGCGACGAACGCGTCCAGATCGTCTTCGTGCACCAGCGCATAGTCGGGCGCCACGCACGTCTGTCCGCCGTTCGACAGCTTGCCGAACACGATGCTCGACATCGTGCGGCCGTCGACGTGCCCCCTTGCGACGATCGCCGGGCTCTTACCGCCCAGTTCGAGCGTGACCGGCACGAGATTGTCGCTCGCTGCCTTCATGACCTGGCGGCCCACCTGCGTGCTGCCGGTAAACAGCAGATGATCGAACGGTAACCCGCTGAACGCGGCGCCGACGTCCGGGCCGCCGAGCACGACAGCGACTTCCTCGCTCGGGAAGGTATCGGCAAGCATGCGGCGCATCACTTCGCTGGTGCGCGGCGTCAGCTCCGACGGCTTGAGCATCGCCCGGTTGCCGGCGGCCAGCGCGGTCGCCAGCGGAATGAACGTCAGCGCGAACGGGTAATTCCACGGCGCCATCACGCCGATCACGCCCAGCGGCTGGTATTCCACGTGAGCCTGCCCGGGGCGATAGAAGAGGCCGACGTGCCGGCGCTGCGGCTTCATGAAGCGACGCAGGTTGCGCGTCAGGTAATCGATCGCCTGGATCACGCCGACCAGTTCCATGATCGCGGTTTCATGGCGCGAGCGATGGCCGAAATCGGCGCTGACCGCCTCTTCCACGTCGCGGCGGTGGGCCAGCACCACGGCCCGCAATCGCGCGAGCCGCGCCTTGCGCAGTTGCAGGCTCGGCGGCCCCTCGGCGACGAACGCGCTGCGCTGGCGGGCCAGCAATGCCGCTGGATCGATGCTCGAAGGGGATTCTGCGGGGACGGCCATGGTGCACCTCACGAGGTTGCGTCAATGTAGACACTGTCAACTTGCCTGCGACGGATCATAGGACCACAATGTGTTCCTTGTCAACATAGGGGCAATACGATGTCGTTGGATGAGGATGCGGATGCCGGACAAAAGACTTATCACCACGGGGATCTGCGTCGCGCGATCATCGAAACGGCGCTCGATACGCTGCAGGAACAACAGGGCTGGCAGTTCACGTTGCGCGAAATCGCGCGGCGCGCGAACGTCAGCCACTCCGCGCCGTACCGGCATTTCCCGGACAAGGCCGCGCTGCTGCACGAGCTCGCGCTGATCGGTTTCGATCGCCTGCACGACGATCTCGTCGCGTCCGTCGATCCCTCGGCCGATGCACCGGATGTCCTGCTGGCGCTCGCCCATGCCCATCTCGCGTTCGGGCAACGCAACCCGGATCTGTATCGCCTGATGTTTGCCGCGGACGCGGGAGAGCCTTCGGATATCCATCTCGACCCGCGCGTGCAGGCACCCTTCCTGCTGGTCGTCGAGATCCTCGAACACGGGCAGCGTGCCGGCACGATTCGCCCGCGCCCGGCGCTGGGTCAGGCAACCGCGTGCTGGGCCCACCTCCATGGCCTGACGATGCTCGCGATCGACCGGCGGCTGGTGCGCGAGAAGGTCGGCGATCACGCGATCGAAGATGCGCTGACGACGTTGCTGGACGGACTCGTGCTGCCTGAGAAGCGCCCGCGGGCGACCAAGGCGAAAAAGTCTTGACCTTTAACTTCACTTGAAGGTTATGGTTTGCCTCGGCAGCGTATCGAGGCCATGGGTATGTGTACTGCCATCCGACAATCAGGCGGCGCGTCGAAGACGTTCGCCCGTGGCCGGTCACCAGGAAACCGCATCATGAGCAAGCGCATCCTTCACGTCGTCAGCAATGTCGCGCACTACGCCGATCCGTCGCAACCGACCGGCCTGTGGCTGTCGGAACTCACCCATGCCCATCACATCTTCGCGGCAAGAGGCTATGAGCAGCAGCTCGTGAGCCCGAAAGGCGGCGTGTCACCACTGGAACCGCGCTCGCTCAAATGGCCGCACGCCGACGCCGCGTCGAAGGCATGGCGCGCCGACAAGGCGAACGCGGCGCTGCTCGCGCACACCGCGCGCCCGGACGGGATCGATCCGGCCGGGTTCGACGCGATTTACTTCACTGGCGGCCATGCGGTGATGTGGGACTACCCGGACGATGCGGGACTGCAACGGCTCACGCGCGAGATCTACGAGCACGGTGGCATCGTGTCGTCGGTCTGCCACGGCTACTGCGGGTTGCTGAATACGAAGCTGTCGAACGGTTCGCTGCTGGTCGCCGGGCGCCGGATCACCGGCTACTCGTGGGTGGAGGAAATCCTGGCCGGCGTCGCGAAGAAGGTGCCGTACAACGTCGAACAGCAGATGCGGGAGCGTGGCGCGCGCTATGAGAAGGCGCTGCTGCCGTTCACGTCGAACGTCGTCGTCGACGGCCGCATCGTGACCGGCCAGAATCCGCAATCGGCAAAGGCAACGGCCGAACAGGTCGTCGCGCTGCTGTCACTCGGCGCGCCGGCGCACGTCTAACGGCCGGTCGTCCGGCGCGGCACCGGTTCGTCGCCGGTGTCGGCAGCGACGGCATCGCCCGGGTGCGCCGCATGCTCCGACCGGATTCGCGACAGCGGTCCTTTCGCGCGGGCCGCACGATCGACCGTATCGGGTTTCGCGCCGAGTCCGGCGATCAGTGCGACGACGTGCGCCTTGCTGCGCGCGAGCCGCACCTCCAGCGCCTCGATGTCCCGCACCTTGCGGCACAGTGCATCCAGCAACGGTCCGCATTGCCACTGCGTCAGGTCGGACGGCACCAGCGTGCGAATCTCGTCCAGACTGAAGTCCGCCCTCTGCGCCGCCGTGATCAGATCGAGCACCGTCACCGCTTCCTGCGGATACGTGCGATAGCCGTTCGCTTCGCGTTCGACCAGCGTCAACAAGCCGATGCGTTCGTAGAAACGGATGCGAGAAGGCGTAATTCCGGTGCGTTGCGCCAGTTCCCCGATCTTCATGTCCCGATACTCCCCGGCCGGAACGGATCCGGCCATTCATCCCCACCGCGACAGCCAGCACTCTCCTCACGTTGATTCGCTATCCGATATTTATCGTTACCTGCCCGATGACCGGATTCGCGCTCAGATCACCTCGAAACGCAAGCCCGCGTGGCGAACGAGACGGTCGATAAAACGCTGGTCGAACATCGTCGCGGGCGTCCAGAAACCGCCACCGCGCCCGGTCTTCACACCGTCACGGCTGCCATCGAGCGCGAGACTGATCGCAGCCTGGCCGAGCATCTTGCCGGTGGAGCCATAGCCCGGATCGCGATCGCCGGTGACTTTCACACGCAAGGTGCGCCCGTCGTCGGCGCGGCCGAAAAAGCGCAAATCGTAGCGGCCGGCCTGCTGCGCGTCGACGCTCGGCCCCTCGCCGGGCTTCGGCAGCAGGAAGCGCTCCATCAGGCCGCGCACCGGCGCGATGAGGACGCCCACCATGAATGCACCGAGGCCCGCCACCATCGTCAACGCGGTCACGCGCCCCTTCAGGCCCGTGCCCGTCATCACGGCTTCGTCATAGGTGAAGCGGCTGCCGTATGCATTGCCTGCCAGCGCATTGGAGCGGTGCACGACGCGCTCGTTGATCGCCGCCATCACGAACGGTGCGATCCACGCATCGCAGTCGCGATCGAATTCGGCGGATCGAACCGCATGCTGCCGCACCGTGAAGCCATGTCCTGGCGGGCACAGCGAATAAGGATCGAGGAGTGCCCGGCGCAATGCCGGATCGGCCGCCGCTTCGCGCACGACGTTGATCACGCTGGCCACGGTACCGCCCGACGCCCCGCCCTTCAGCGTCTTGACGCGCATCTTCACGTGAGTGGCCGGCACACTCCACTGCTGCCGCGCCTGTTGCTGCAGGAAGAACACGCCCATGTCGGACGGCACCGAATCGAAGCCGCAGCAATGCACGATGCGCGCGCCCGATTGCCGGGCCGCGGGCTCGTACTTGTCGATCATTCGTCTGATCCACTGCGTCTCGCCGGTGAGATCGCAATAATCAGTGCCGGTCTGCGCGCAGACCCTGACCAGCGGCTCGCCGTACAACGCGTAGGGACCGACGGTGGACACCACCACCTGCGTTTGCGCGCACAGCGCCCGTAGCTGCGCTTCGTCGGCCGCGTCGGCGACGAGGATCGGCACCGACTGCCCGGCCGCGCCGAGCGTATCCCGAACTTGCCTGAGCTTTGCGTCGGACCGTCCCGCGATCGCCCAGCGCAGCGTCTCGCCAGCACCCGCGCCGGACAGATAGTCGGACAGATAGCGGGCCAGAATCTGCCCGACGAAACTGGTGGCGCCGAATACGACGAGATCGTAGCTCGGTTGCGGCATGGATGACTCCTTCGGCGCGCGCACGTCGCACGCAGCCGTATCGTTAGCGTGGCTTTCGGGGTTCATCGAAGGCCGTCAACGGCGTCGGCAGATTCAGCACCAGTTGCGCATCCTCGACCACGTCGAGACGCATGATCGTGGATGCACCGAGTCCGTCGAGCAACTGGCTCAGCGGGCCGCCGTGCCGCACCAGCTCGACGTTGCGCGGCAACAGGCGCTGCGCGAACGACAGCATGTTGGTCTGCACCGACGACTGGTGCCATTCACCGTCGATGCGATTGATCATCGTCGTGGTGCCCATGTGCGATTGCGACGGAACTTGCGTCAGCGCCGGCAGCGGCACGCTCAGGCTCAAATCCGGCCGGCCGCCCGGGCCAGCGATACGTGCGCGCGCCGTGGCGCCGATGTCCACGTCGATATCCGCGAGCCATTTCGGCAACTGATAACCGTGTACACCACGCACCCGTGCGATTTCAGTCGTGACCGGCAACGCCAGCACGTGCGCGAAGAAACTCCGGCGCCGCATCGAGTCGATCAGCTCGAGCGCGTGCGAGCCTTTCGCGCCGGGCCGGCGGATCACCACCGCGACCGATACTTCGTCATACGGATCGTTGTCACACACCGCGTACGAAAAAAACGTCAGCGCGACAAGCCCGTAGCCGGGCAGCGCCCGCAGCGGTTCGAGCGGTACGGGGAGCATGGTTCTCAGGCGGTCGAGCGGCGCCAGGAACAGTAGCTGAATGCTGCTGGAGCGATAGTAGAAGTTCGGCGCCCACGTCGGACCCACGCGCGACATCACCTGACGCTTCGGAATCCTCCGGAAAAAATCGATGTTCCCCGCGGCAGGGTCGCGCGCCACCGCGTCCAGGTCCGGATTCATCCGGAACCGGTCGTAGTACCCGCCCTCGGGCACGTCGACCGTATGCGGTCCGAATTCGACCTGTGTAAAACGCCTGTCCATGCTCGTTGTCTCCCGTCGATGGTCGACCGTGGCAGGCAACACCCGGAGCCTGCTGATTCACCGTCGTCAGCAAGCACTCTAAGCTTTAAGTCAACTTCAAGGTCAAGGCACTGAATAGAGGAATGAGTCGGACTGCGGCTGCGCGTTTTGCCAGCCGGTCATTTGGCCGCCGTACGGCTCTTCTTGCCGCGAATCGGCACCACGCCGTGATCGCGCAGCCGCTCCATCACCCAGCGCGTGCGCTCGGTACAGTCCAGCTCGGTCGGCCGGTTCCTGATACTGTCGATCGCGACGAGCAGCTGCGCCTTGTTTTCCTTGAGGCGCTTCTGCATCGCCTCGATCTCGGCGACCTTCCGTTCGAGTGCCGCCACCAGTCCGTCGTGCTGCCAGTTGCCGGCTTTCACCGGCAGCAGATGACGGATCTGTTCGAGCGAGAACCCCGCGCTCTGCGCGCTCGAAATGATCTCGAGCATCCACACCGCGTTGTCGGCGTAATCGCGATAGCCGTTCGCGCTGCGTTCGACGGCCGTGATGAGCCCTTCAGCCTCGTAAAAGCGGATCCGTGACGCCGAAATCCCGCTGAGCTTCGCGAGCTCCCCGATTCTCATACCTGCCTCGCCTGCGTATTGACATTAAACCTAACTTTAAACCTAGAGTTGTCGTGTCGCCAAGCCGGGCAGACGGCCGATACCGCCGTACATGCCGCGCCGGTCTGGCGATCGCGGCAACCGCAAGTGCGCCGTGCATCGATATCGCCCACCGAACAGGAGCAGACATGGGATACGTCACCACGAAAGATGGCGTCGACATCTTCTACAAGGACTGGGGTCCGCGCGACGCCCAGGTGATCTTTTTTCATCATGGCTGGCCGCTCAGCGCCGACGACTGGGATGCGCAGATGCTGTTCTTCCTCGCCCAGGGCTACCGCGTGATCGCGCATGACCGTCGCGGCCACGGACGCTCCAGCCAGGTGTGGGACGGCCACGACATGGATCACTATGCGGACGACGTCGCCGCGGTCGTGAATCATCTCGGCGTGCAGGGTGCCGTTCACGTCGGCCATTCCACCGGCGGCGGCGAAGTCATCCACTATGTCGCGCGTCACGGCGAGGATCGCGTCGCCAAGGCCGTGCTGATCAGCGCCGTCCCGCCGCTGATGGTCAAGACCGACAGCAATCCCGGCGGCCTGCCGAAGGACGTGTTCGACAATCTCCAGGCACAGCTCGCGGCGAACCGCGCGCAGTTCTACTACGACGTGCCGGCCGGCCCGTTCTACGGCTACAACCGCACCGGCTCGACACCGTCGCAGGGCGTCATCTGGAACTGGTGGCGACAAGGCATGATGGGCAGCGCGAAAGCTCACTACGACGGGATCGTCGCGTTCTCGCAGACCGACTTCACCGAAGACCTGAAAAGCACCACGATTCCCGTTCTCGTGATGCACGGCGACGACGACCAGATCGTTCCGTATGCGGATTCCGGCCTCCTGTCGGCGAAACTGGCGAGGAACAGCACGCTGAAGGTCTACGCGGGCTTCCCGCACGGCATGCCGACGTCCAACGCCGACACGATCAACGCCGATCTGCTCGCGTTCATCCGCAGCTGAACGCGGCGGATGCCGGCGCGGCCTTCAGTCTGGGCGCAGGCGGGAGGCCGCGTGAAAACGGCGGGCAAACGGGCCGCAGGCGCTCAAGGATCGATTCATCGACGAGTTGTCTCAGTTGAAAGCGCTTTATCGGCCGGCCGGCGATTGACGCATCACGATCCGCCCATCGCCGACAGCATTCGCCTATAGTGCCGATTGCCCATTCAACGAGGAGAACAGTCATGACACTGCAGGCCCGCGGTCCGTTCGAAGTGAAACTGAATCCGGAACCCTTGAGCAACGTCGCGGAAGGCAGCGGGCTCGGCCGCATGTCGCTGGACAAGCATTTTCACGGCGATCTGGAAGCCGTGAGCCAAGGTGAAATGCTCGCGTTTCGCAGCAGCGTTCAGGGCTCGGCCGGCTACGTGGCGATGGAAACCGTCAAAGGCGTGCTCGGCGGACGCAAGGGCAGCTTCGTGCTGCAGCACAGCTCCACCATGACGCGCGGGCAGCCGACGCAGTCGATCACGGTCGTGCCCGATTCCGGCACGGACGAATTGCTCGGGCTGTCCGGCGCGATGCGCATCGACATCGACAACGGCCAGCATGCGTACCGCTTCGACTACGCATTGCCTGACGCGCCGCAATAAGCCCGCCCGTCACGCGAGCGCTGCTTCTCGCAGGCGGAACTGCGCGACCGCCGCGCTCAGCCGCGCGCCCTGTTCGTCGAGCGACAGCGCCGCGGCCGCCGCCTCCTCGACCAGCGCGGCATTGCGCTGCATCGTCTGCTCCATCTGGATTACCGCGGCGTTCACCTGCTCGATGCCCGACGACTGCTCGTCGAACGCCTGGCTGGTTTCGCCCATGATCGCGTTGACGCGCTCGACCGCCGCGACGAGCTCGGTCATCGCCGAGCCGGCCAGCGCGACGAGGCTGCTGCCGTCTTCGACGCGTCGCGCGGAATGACCGATCAGGTCGCGAATTTCCTTCGCCGCCGCCGCACAGCGCTGCGCGAGCCCGCGCACCTCGGTGGCGACGACCGCGAACCCGCGCCCCTGCTCGCCCGCGCGCGCGGCTTCGACGGCGGCGTTCAACGCGAGGATGTTCGTTTGAAACGCGATGCTCTCGATCACGCCGACGATGCCGGAAATGCGCGTGGAGCTCGTCGAAATCTCCGACATGGTCGCGACGACGCGCTGCATCGCTTCGCCGCCGCGCGACGCGATGCCGGCCGCGCCCTCGACGTACGTGCGCGCATCGCGCGCGTTGTCCGCGTTCTGGCGCACGGCCGCCGTCAGTTGCTCGACGCTCGCGGCCGCCTGCTGCAGCGACACGGCCTGCTGCTCGGTGCGTGCGGACAGGTCGACGTTGCCGCTCGCGATCGTGCGCACGTCGCCGACGATCGTCTCGGTGCTCGCACGCACCTGGCTCACGGTATCGACGAGGCCGTCCTGCATCCGCTTCAGCGCATTCAGCAGATACGCCATCTCGTTCTCGCCCGGGACGACGACGGTGCCGGTCAGGTCGCCTTTCGCGATTTTCTCGAACTGATCGACCGCGAGATTGATCGGCTCGATGATCGCCTTCGCGAGCACGCGCTGCGCAACGAAGCCGACGACGAGCGCCAGCACCGCAACCGCCCCCATCCCCCACACGATCCGGTGGAAATTCACGCCGGCCGCCTCGTAGCGGGCCTTCTGGCGCGCGACCTGGAACGATTCGAGCGCGTCGATCGCCTCCTGGTAGGCGGCGAACAACGCCGGCGGCGCGGTGCGCTGCGTGTCGAGGAAGTTGAATGCGTCGTCGCCGTCGAGTTGCGACAGCGCCTTCAGGAACACGCGGTCGAGCTGCGCGCGCCGACGACTTTGCAGCGTGTCGAACAGCGCCTGCTCGCTGGCGTCGCGCGCATGCAGACGCGTGTACGCGTCCAGTTCGTCGTTGCTCTGCTTGAGCAATGTGTGAAGTTGCGCAACTTCCTCCTTCGCGGGCTGACCGGCGCTGATGATCTGCGCGACGTCGCTCATGCGTTCGCGCAGCACGAGCATCCGCTCGGAGCTGGTCTTCAGGTGCAGCAGCGACGCGGTGTCGTCGCGGTACATCGCCTCGAGCGAACCGTTGCCGATGGTGAGGGCCGCGATACCCGCACCGACCACCAGCACGAGCAGCACGGTATAGCCGGCGATGGTCGCGACGAGGCCACCACGGATAGTGAGTTGTTTTCGCATGACGTTCCCTTGAGCCGGCCGGGCACGGCCAGCGGCGGAGGTGAATTCCGGAACACGAACGGCGCGCGCCATGACGCACTACGCGGCGCGGGGTTGCGAACGAGTTAACGGCGCGGGGAACGGGCGGCTTTTATCCGCACGCGACACGAATCTTGACGATTGCGACAGAGAGGGAAGGCGCAGCGCGACTACCGGCAGTCGGCGAGCCTCGAACGAATTTCGTCGGCCGGTGCGCCGCGCTGGTGCGTGGCGATCGGCCAAACGTTTCCGCGCGCGTCCTTCACCATCAGCCGCCGGTCGCCGGACGGCGTGTCGGCGGGCGCTTCCAGCGGAATCGCCTGCAATGCGAGCGTCCGTCGACAGATCGAATCGGAGTCGTCGACATACACGTACGGAAACGCCTGTATCGCGTCAGGCATCGGTCTCGTAAAACAGGCCGTATTCGCCGTTCGTTCGCCTGATTCGCGCGAACCCGGGTTCGCCCAGATGCATGCCGGCGATCAGCAGCCCTTCCGAGCTGACCCGGTCCAGCAGCCGCGAACGCGTCGTCGCTGCCTGCGACGCATCCTGGTCGAACGCAATCGACACGTCCGGCCGCTTGATCTGGATGTGCGGAAAATGCACGATGTCGCCCCACACGAGCAGGCCTTGATCGCCGGATGCGAGCAGGTATCCGGTATGCCCGTCGGTATGCCCCGGTAGCGGAATGGCGGCGATTCCGGGAAGCACCTCGCCTTCCTCGAAGGTCCGGAGCGCGTCGCTGTAAGCGTCGAATACCTGACGCGCGATCCGGAAATTGCCGCGGGCACGCTCGCTGGCGCGGCTCAGGTTGCCGTCGTCCCGCCAGAATGCAACCTCGCGTCGATGCGCGACCAGCTCCGCATTCGGAAACGCGACGTGTCCATCGGCATGCACCAGCCCGCCGACATGGTCGGGATGGGCGTGGGTGAGCAGGACGGTGTCGATCGCGGCAGGCTCGATGCCGACGAGCCGCAAATTGTCCATCAGGCGGCCGCCCCATTGCTTGATGCCGCCGGCCCCGGCGTCGATGAGCACCGTGCGGCCCGCGCCGCGCACCACGTAGCAGTTGATGTGCACGGCGGACAGCACCTGCTGCCCGGCCGCACGCTGCATCCCGGCGGCGTCGGTCGCGTCGATATTCGACAGGAAATCGAGGCTGGCCGTGAGGTAGCCGTCGCTGATCGCGGTGATCGTGAAATCCCCGACACGCTGGCCGGGAAACGTAACGTTGGACATCGTGCTTCTCCGTAGCGGCTAGTTTCGGGCGTGAAGGTTCGATGCGGCATGACCGAAGCAACGGATGCGTGCGGTCAACCCGGTGCGCCGGACGATGGCGTGATCCAGCGTTTCCATGAATGCGTTCATGACCGCGGGCGGGCGAGACGGCGCGTCGCGATACTGGATTTCCGCGAAAACGGGATGCCCGCAGCCATGCCGAACCGCGACGTAAATGACGTGGACGTTCGTGATTTCTGCCTGAAGGACCCGCGTACAAAGGTCGATGCAGTCGTCGGACAGCTCGGCGAGGCGCGCGTCCGGCGGCATGCGTTCCGCATCGATATGGAAAGTCACGTTAGGCATCGCGGGCCGCCTTCGTCAGTTGTTCGGTCATCGGCGTGTAAAGGTAAAGGCCGGCCGGCACGTTGTCGCCAAGCGGAGCGGCGCGCCGCGGCAGGACCGCGAGCCAGCGGCGCGCCGGAAACTGTTCCAGTGCGACGGCCTGCATGGCCAGCGGCTTCAGGCCCAGTTCGATCAGCAAGTCGGGCCCGCCGGCGCTCAGCACGAGCAGCTCGTCGGCATTGACCGCCGGCGCACGACCGATGTCGCTGTAGAGATTGCGGTGCCAGTCGGTGATGTGCTGCTGCCATCGCGCGAAATTGCCGCCGCCTTTTTGCCGATATTCATCGCCGGTCAGCACGTCGAGGCCGTCGATCGTGTGAACGGCCAGATAAACGGGGCAGCCGTCGCTGATCGCCTTGAAACGCTGCGACGTGTGAAAACCAGCCACCGAGATGAGGGCCGGCAGCTTGTCGAGGCTGTAGAAGTCGTTCCATTCGGCTTCGCTGGCAGGGTCGGCGAAGCTGCATTCCACGGTGTAGATCATCGGATTTTCCTTCGTTACGGATGCACATCCCGCACGTCGAATGCAGGATATTCAGTGCAGTGACGTAATGCTAATCTGCTGGTTTCCGCGTAGATATCGACTTAAAGTCAGCCTTCAGTGATATTTGTTCAAGCTGACGGCCGAACGCGGTACGACCCACGAGACCCCGATGCGACGCAAGATCCCGAGCAATTCCGCGCTCCTGGCCTTCGAGGCGGCAGCCCGACATGGCAGCTTCGCCCGCGCCGCCGATGAGCTGGCGCGCACCGAGGGCGCCGTCAGTCGCCAGATCGGCCGGCTGGAGGCGTTCCTCGGCGTGACGCTGTTCGAGCGCGTCGGCAACCGGGTGCGGCTTGCCCCCAACGGCACGCGATACGCAGTGCAGGTGCGCGAGATTCTGGATCGGCTGGAACGGGACAGCCTGTATCTGATGGGGCAGCCCGTGGAAGGCGCGAGCATCGACATCGCCGCGATCCCGACCTTCGCGACCCGCTGGCTGATCCCGCGGCTGAAGCGCTTTCAGGATCGCCATCTGAACGTCACCGTGCATATCGCCGAACGGATGGAACCCTTCCTGCTGGCCGGCAGCGGATTCGACGCGGCCATTCACTTCGAGCATCCGGCCTGGGCCGGCATGCATCTGCATCCGCTGCTGGAGGAGGTGCTGGTACCCGTCTGCAGTCCGGCGCTTCTCGAACGCGTTGGCGCGAACCCGTCGCTGGACGCGCTGCCGCGCCTTCACCGGCGGCAGAATCCGGACGCGTGGCAGCGCTATGCCGACGAGACCGGCATCGTGCTGACCAATTCGGCGGTCGGCCCGCGATACGATCTCCATTCGATGCTGATCGAGGCCGCGCTGGCCGGCCTGGGCGTCGCGCTGGTGCCGCGCCTTTACATCGGGGCCGAGCTCGAACAGGGGCGTCTGGTCGCGCCCTGGCCCGACGGCACGGCGGTGACGAAAAACTTCTGCCTCGTGCTGCCGGAGCCGATCGAATTGAGCGCGGCGCCGGTGCGGGCGTTTGCGGAATGGGTGCTGGGCGAGGCGCGAGGTTTGGCGCGTTGATGCCGCGCCCGCTGTTCATCGCGACACGGATTCGTAAGGGCCTGCTCCGCCGCCCCGCTAATCCAGATACGGCTCCAACACGCCCCCGATCCAGTCCATGAAAGCCCGCACGCGCGGCGAAAGATTGCGCCGATGCGCGACGACGAGCGACGCGGCAAGCGGCTCGGGCCGCAAGTCGGGCAACACCTCCACGAGCGCGCCGCTTTCGATGTGATGCGCGAGCGCCGAATAGCCGGCCTGGATCAGTCCGATGCCCGCCAGCCCGGCCGCATGATAAGTCTGCACACTGTTGACCTGCATCGCGCTGGGCAACGGCAACCACGCATAGCCGTCGCCGTCCGGGTATTCCCAGCCGGGATGCCGCGCGCCGAGCGTCAGCGTGTAGTGGATCATCCTGTGCCCTTGGCTGTGCAGATCGGCGAGCGTATGCGGCACACCATGCCGCGCCAGATAGTCGGGGCTCGCCGCATTCGTCATGCGCAGCTTGCCAAGCGGCCGGGCAATCAGCGTCTCGTCGGCGATCGGGCCCAGCCGGATCACGCAGTCGAACCCTTCCCGAACGAGATCGACACGCCGGTCGGTGCTGGAAAGCTCCAACTCCAGATCCGGATGCGCGGCCATCAGTTGCGGCAGCGCCGGCACCACGACGCTGCGAGCCAGTTCCGTCGGCATGTCCACGCGCAACCTGCCGCGCAGCGATGTACCGCGCCCCGAGAACATCGACTGCAATTCCTGTACTTCGGCGAGCAGGTCGGTTGCGCGCGCATAGAACGCGCGTCCGTCTTCGGTGAGCTGCACGCGCCGCGTGGTCCGATGCAGCAGTGCGACGCCCATGTCCCGTTCGAGCGTGCGGACGACCGTCGATACCCGTCCTTTCTGAATTCCGAGGCTTTCAGCCGCACGCGTGAAGCTCGCCATTTCGGCGACACGGGCAAAAATCAAAAGTGCATCAAGGTTCTGCATTGTTCATCCGGAAAGTAACAGAACGTTCAATCTGTCGTCGTTTATCACCCGATCGCGGCTCGCTAGAGTGGTTTCCCACGTCGTCCGAACGACGCTCCAAACGAAAGGAAACCCTCATGGATCAACTCAACCCGCCGGTGAAAACGGCCGTCGTCTACCACTCCGGCTACGGCCATACGCAACGCATGGCCGCCGCCGTCGCGGACGGCGCCGGCGCCGCACTCGTCGCGATCGATGCCGACGGCAACCTTGCCGACGACGCGTGGAACACATTGGCCGACGCCGATGCAATCCTGTTCGGCTCGCCGACCTACATGGGCGGCCCGAGCTGGCAGTTCAAGAAGTTCGCGGACGCGTCGTCGAAGGTCTGGTTCGAAAGCGGATGGCAAAACAAGATCTTCGGCGGCTTCACCAATAGCGCCAGCATCAACGGCGACAAGCTCAATACGCTCGAATACTTCTTCCTGCTGGCCGGCCAGCACGGCGGCATCTGGGTCAGCATGGACATCAAGCCGGCGAATCTGAAAGCGTCGACGCGCGACGACCTGAACCGCATGGGCGCCTACATCGCGCCGATGGCGCAGACGCCGGCCGATGCGTCGCCCGAAGAGATGTCGCCGGGCGATCTCGAAACGGCCCGCCGCTATGGCGCACGCGTCGCGGCGATTGCCGGGCAGTTGCGGGCCGGCCAATCACGCTCCAACTAACATTCCGCCGTTCATGCGGGGCGCCACCGGCCGACGCCTCGCATTGTGTCCGGCCGATTCTGAAGGGCGCTGCAATGAAATACAAGCAATTGGGCCGCACCGGCCTGTACGTGTCCGAGCTGTGTCTCGGCACGATGACGATGGGCGGCAACGCGGATGCCGGCATGTGGGCGGCGATCGGCGCGGTCGGCCAGGACGACACGAACCGCTTGATTGCCCGCGCGCTCGACGCAGGCATCAACTTCATCGACACCGCCGATATTTACTCGTTCGGCCAGGCCGAACGCGTGGTCGGGCAAGCGCTGCGCGATCTCGGCGTCCCGCGCCACGAGATCGTGCTGGCGACGAAGACGGCCGGCGTGATGGGCGCGGGCCCGAACGACCAGGGCGCGTCGCGCGGTCACATCATGGATTCGGTGCGGCGCAGCCTCGAGCGGCTGCAGGTCGACCATATCGACCTGTACCAGATTCACGCGAGCGACCCCGTCACGCCGATCGAGGAGACGCTGCGCGCGCTCGACGATCTTACGCGACAGGGGCTGATCCGTTACGTCGGCGTGTCGAACTGGCGCGCGGGCAAGATCGGTAAAGCGCTCGGCCTGAGTGCCGCGCTGCACGCCACGCGCTTCGAGACGCTGCAGGCCTACTACTCGATCGCCGGGCGCGACGTGGAGCGCGAACTCGTTCCGCTCGCCGTCGACGAGCAGATGGGGCTGCTCGTCTGGTCGCCGCTCGCCGGCGGATTGCTGTCGGGCAAGTTCGGCCCCGGTGCGGCGACCGAAGCAGGTTCGCGGCGCGGCCATTTCGATTTTCCGCCGGTCGATCTGGATCGGGCCTGGCCGTGCGTCGCGGAAATGCGCGCGATTGCCGGCGCGCATCGCGTGTCGGTCGCGCGGATCGCGCTCGCGTGGTTGCTCGCCAGGCCGGCAGTCACGAGCGTCATCATCGGCGCCAAGCGGATCGACCAGCTCGACGACAATCTCGGCGCGGTCGATGTCGTCCTGACCGACGATGAGCTGGCGCGTCTCGATGCCGTGAGCGCGTTGCCGCCCTGCTATCCCGGCTGGATGATCGCGCGTCAGGAAGCGGGCAGGATTCCCGGGCCGTTTACGCGCACCGCGTCGAAATAGGAGCGGCGGCACTTCATCTCACCGGCGGTTCGATGCGGGCGGTGGCAAAGCTGCTCGTGTCGAACCGGGTGGGCGTGCGACGTGTGCTTACATCCGATAGCCCGGTTTCTTGTACAACGTTCCGGAACGCGCATCGATATCCGGACGATAGACCTCTTCCTTCCACCTGTCCGACGGAATCTCCTCGAAACCAACTGAAACGGATTCCTCACCATAACCGAGTATGTCCATCACGTCGCGCGTGATGGCGTCCGCGAGACGTTGCTTCTGTTCCTCGGTCTTCCCGGGCCAGGCTTTGACGATGACGTGGGGCATGACATCCTTCTCCGAAATTCGAAACGACCGCGTGCACGCGCATCACGCCGCGCGCCGTGAAAATACGTCCTTGAATACCGGCATCGCCGAAAAGACGTTCGGCCATCCCGCGTAGAAAGCCAGTTGCGTCAACGTCTCGGACGCTTCGGCCTGCGTGAGCCCGTTGTCCATCGCACGATTCAGGTGATACGGGATCTGCGCGACCTGGCCGTTGGCGACGAGCGCGCTCACCGTCACCAGGCTGCGGTCGCGCGGCGCGAGCCCGGGGCGCAGCCACAAGTCGCGAAACAGCGCATCGGTCGTGTACTCGACCACGCCGGGCGCGACCGCGCCGAAGTTTTCCGAGACCGTCCGCGCACGCTGCGCCTCGGCCGCCTCGTTCAGCGGCAGCGGCGTGACGTCCGCCGGCGCGAGCTGATCGGGCCCGATGCCGCGTTCGTCATAGACGTGCTTGACGATGATCGATGCGGCGCTCGCGTTGGCCCATCCCGCGTAAAAAGCCAGATGCGCGATCATTTCCGATATTTCCGCAGGCTTCACGCCGTGATCCAGCGCGAGGCGCGCATGCAGCGGCATCTCGACGGTCTGGCTGCGGGCGATCAGCACCGACAGCGTCACGATGCTGCGATCGCGCGGCGACAGGTGCGGCCGCTTCCACAGGCCGTCGAATACGGTATGGCTCGTGTATCGCTCGAAGGCCGGGGCAACCGCCTTCAAGGCGTCAACAGACAAGGGTTCCTGCATGGTGTCGGTCCTTTGCATGGTGGTGCACGCGGCGGCGAGCAATGCCAGGCCCGTCGCGGCGACGAATCGCGACAGGCGCCGCGTGCGATCGTCAACGCGCGCCGAGCTGCGCATCGGTGACGTGTTCGGCCCGGTTGACGTCGCGCCCATCGAGTGCCTCCCGAAGCGCGACCTGCGTGCCGCTGCGGCGAACGACGCGCGGGCCGGCATCGAATTCAAGGCTGCTGGCGTATTCATCGCGGTTCGCCGCTGCCGAGGTATTGCTCGTCCGTAACCTTCTCCAGCCAGTGGACGTTCTTGCCGTCGAGCGCTTCCTGAATCGCGACGTGAGTCATCGCGGTGGTCAACGTCGCACCGTGCCAGTGCTTGTGGCCCGGCGGGCACCAGATCACGTCGCCCGCGCGGATCTCGACGCGCGGTTCGCCGTCGCATTGCGTCCAGCCGCAGCCGGCGGTCACGAGCAGCGTCTGGCCGAGCGGATGCGTATGCCACGCGGTGCGGGCGCCCGGCTCGAACGTCACGCTGGCGCACGATACGCGCGCCGGCGGCGGCGGTGCGTTCAGCGGATCGATCCGGACCGTGCCGGTGAACCATTCGTCGGGGCCCTTGATCGAGGGCTGCGAGCCCGCGCGCTTCAGTTCCATGATGTCGTCCTCTACCGAAAAGGGTGCCGCATGGATCGCTCCAGCGGCCAGCCATCCCACTTTAATGATTCGCGATTCATGCGACTAGATGGCAAAATCGGCATAGGCCTATGCTGTGGTGCATGAATCAATGGAAGACTTCAACGATCTGGTGGCGTTCATGGCGGTCGCGCGCGAACGCAATTTCACGCGGGCGGCCGCGCAACTCGGCGTGTCTCAATCGGCGTTGAGCCGAATGGTGCGGGCGCTGGAAGCACGCATGGGCATTCCGTTGCTGACGCGCACGACGCGCAGCGTATCGCCGACCGAGGCCGGCGAGCGGTTGCTGGAATCGATCGCCCCGCGCTTTCAGGAAATCGAGGCGGAGCTGGAGTCGCTGCGCGCGATGACGGATCAGCCGGCCGGCAACGTCCGGATCACCGCGACCGACTATGCGGCGAACGAATACGTGTGGCCGCGGCTGCAACCGCTGCTGCGTCGCTATCCCGCGCTCAAGGTCGAACTGGTGAACGACTATGGCCTGACCGATCTCGTCGCCGGCCGCTACGACATCGGCATACGGCTCGGCGACCAGGTCGCCAGGGACATGGTCGCGCAGCGTATCGCGCCGGACATGACGATGTCGATCATCGGTTCTCCCGATTACCTGGCGTCCCGACCCGTGACGAAAACGCCTCAGGACCTGACGCAACACAACTGCATCAACCTTCGGCTGCCGACCAGAAACGCGCTGCTATCGTGGGAGTTGAGCAAGGGGCGCCGCGAATTGCAGGTTCGCGTCGAAGGCCAACTGACGTTCAACAACGTCTATCAGATGGTCGACGCGGCGCTTGCGGGCTTCGGGCTCGCCTATGTGCCGAAGGATCTGGTCGCGCATCACGTTGACGCCGGCCGGCTCGGCTGGGTGCTGGAGGACTGGTTTCCGACGTTCGTCGGGCACCACGTCTATTACCCGAGCCGGCGCAAATCGTCGCGGGCCGTCGAGCTCGTGGTCGATGCGCTCAGGAGCGGGTATCAACGCAATGCGCGGCAAGCTTGAGCCGTCACGCCGGCGTGTCGACAGCCCGGCAGCGTTGGAAATGCGATGCCCGCATGGATGCGCCACCGCGGTATTGAACGGAAATCGAGCACCGCCGGCACCACCGCGTCGAGTAACGGGCAGACGTGATCGGCAATCACGGCTTCGATACGCGCGGTACGTCGAACAGCACCGTCGAGCGACGTGACTCGCCTGACGACCTCGATCCTGCGTCGCGCATCACTTCGGAAACACGCCCCTGCTCATCGCATCGAGCTGCCGAACGATCTCCGCGCGCAATTCGGTCGATACCTCGACGCTGTCGAGCAGTTCCGAAATCCACAACCCGTCGGCCGCGAGCCGGCAGATCATCAGCGTCGCGGCCTGCTGGAGCGGCACCGGGTCGGGCCGTGTCCATTCGCGCATCGGCACCGACCAGCGCGCACGCGTGTCCTGCTCGGTGATCATCGACGCGACCAGCACGCGCAGCACCTCGATACTCGCGGCCGGATTGGCCGCGTCGAGCACCGCATGCAGATACGCGCGCGCCGCCGCGCCGTCGCCGCTGGAATCGGCCGCCAACCGCGCGGCCAGCTGCGCGCCGAACCGGTCGGTCGCCTGCCCGAACAGCGCATCCAGCAGCCCCTGCTTGTTCGCGAAGTGATATTGCAGCGCGCCTTTCGTCACGCCGGCCCGTTCGGCCACCGCATCGAGCGTCAACGCGGCCACGCCGTGATGCGTCGCGATCTCCGACGCGGCCGCCAGCAATTGCGCGCGCACCTGGTCCGGCGCTTTTTTTCGCCGCACGCCGGCCACGGGCGCGGCCGGCGCCGATGATCCTTCGGAGGCCCGTGTATCGGGCGTTCCAGCCGGTTCGACAGGCGCGGACACGTCGCGCGCCGCGGGTTCGAGGCGTTTTTTCATGGTGCGGATGGTAGCACCGCGCGTCTCGAGATAAACATTCCGTCTGGATGGTATGATCCGCCGCATGAACAAATCGGCCCCCTCTTCCTGGTCCGCGCTCGACGCTGCCATCGCCCGTGGACGCGACGCACTCGTGCGCCTTCAGCAGCCCGACGGCAGCTGGTGTTTCGAACTCGAATCCGACGCGACGATCACCGCGGAATACATCCTGATGATGCATTTCATGGACCGGATCGACGACGTGCGCCAGCAGAAGATGGCGCACTACCTGCGCGCGAACCAGCGGCTCGACACGCACGGCGCCTGGGATCTGTACGTCGACGGCGCGCCGGACGTGTCGTGCAGCGTGAAGGCGTACTTCGCGCTGAAGGCGGCCGGCGACAGCGAACACGCGCCGCACATGATCCGCGCGCGCGACGCGATCCTGAAGCTCGGCGGCGCGGCCCGTTCGAACGTGTTCACGCGCATCCTGCTCGCGACGTTCGGCCAGGTGCCGTGGCGCGCGGCGCCGTTCATGCCGATCGAATTCGTGCTGTTCCCGAAGTGGGTGCCGATCTCGATGTACAAGGTCGCGTACTGGGCGCGCACGACGATGGTGCCGCTGCTGGTGCTGTGCTCGCTGAAGGCGCGTGCGCGCAATCCGCGCAACGTGTCGATCCGCGAGCTGTTCGTCACGCCGCCCGAACAGGAGCGCCACTACTTCCCGCCCGCGCGCGGCATGCGCCGGCTGTTCCTCGCGCTCGACCGCACGGTCCGCCCTATCGAGCCGCTGCTGCCGAAGCGTTTGCGCCAGCGCGCGATCCGGCATGCGGAAGCGTGGTGCGCGGAACGGATGAACGGCGAAGACGGGCTCGGCGGCATCTTCCCGCCGATCGTGTACAGCTACCAGATGATGCAGGTGCTCGGCTACCCGGACGACCATCCGCTGCGGCGCGATTGCGAGGACGCGCTGGAGAAGCTGCTGGTCACGCGGCCGGACGGCAGCATGTATTGCCAGCCGTGCCTGTCGCCGGTGTGGGACACCGCGTGGAGCACGATGGCGCTCGAGCAGGCGCGCGGCGTCGCGGCGCCGGAAACCGGCGACACGGCTTCCGGCGCACTGCGCGAACTCGACGAGCGCATCGCCCGCGCGTACGACTGGCTGGCCACGCGCCAGGTGAACGACCTGCGCGGCGACTGGATCGAGAACGCCCCGGCCGACGTCGAACCGGGGGGGTGGGCATTCCAGTACGCGAACCCGTACTACCCGGACATCGACGACACGGCGCTCGTCACCGCGATGCTCGATCGCCGCGGCCGCACGCATCGCCATGCGGACGGCACGAACCCGTATGCGTCGCGCGTCGCACGCGCGCTCGACTGGATGCGCGGGCTGCAATCGCGCAACGGCGGCTTCGCCGCGTTCGACGCGGACTGCGACCGCATGTATCTGAACGCGATTCCGTTCGCCGATCACGGCGCGCTGCTCGACCCGCCGACCGAGGACGTATCGGGCCGCGTGCTGCTGTGCTTCGGCGTGACGAAGCGCGCCGCAGACCGCGCGTCGCTCGCCCGCGCGATCGACTACGTGAAGCGCACGCAGCAGCCCGACGGCAGCTGGTGGGGCCGCTGGGGCACGAACTACCTCTACGGCACGTGGAGTGTGCTGGCCGGCCTCGCGCTCGCCGGCGAGGACAAGTCGCAGCCCTACATCACCCGCGCGCTCGACTGGCTGCGCGCGCGGCAGCATACGGACGGCGGCTGGGGCGAGACCAACGACAGCTACATCGATCCGAAGCTGGCCGGCACGAACGGCGGCGAGAGCACGTCGAACTGCACCGCGTGGGCGCTGCTCGCGCAGATGGCGTTCGGCGACTGCGAATCCGATTCGGTGAAGCACGGCATCGCGTATCTGCAGTCGGTGCAGCAGGAAGACGGCTTCTGGTGGCACCGCTCGCACAATGCGCCGGGCTTTCCGCGCATCTTCTACCTGAAGTATCACGGCTATACCGCTTACTTCCCGCTGTGGGCGCTCGCGCGTTATCGACGGCTGGCGGGGGCGAAGGATGCGGACGCAACCAAGTCGCCTGCATCCGCCACACCGGTAACGGACAACGCGCTCGCCTGAGCCGGAATCCCGGCCGAAACGGCAACGCGCCGGCACGCCCGACGGCGTCCGGCGCGCTCGAGACGATTTCCCCCCCTCCTGCTTACGCGTCGCGCAGCGCCCGCATCCGCGCGAACGCGTCGCGCAAATCCGCGCAGAACGCATCGCCGAGCATCGACAGCGGCTGCGACGCGGACGTCACCAGATAGAAGTGATCGGGCACGGCCGGCTCGAACGGCTTGACGGCCACGCGCTGCCCCGCATACGCGGCCGTCACCGGATCGATCAGCGCGACGCCGGCACCGTTCGCGACGAACGCGACGATCGTCTGCGACAGTTGCGCCTCGATCGACAGCACGCGCGACACGCCGGCTTCGACGAATACGCGATCGATCGCGCTGCGCGCCTCGAAACTCGGCGGAAACGAGATGAACGCTTCGTCGCGCAGGTCGGCCGGCCGCACCACGCGTTTGCGCGCGAGCCGATGCCCACGCGGCACGATGCAGCGCATCGCGCTTTCCGCGAGCCGCTCGCCGCGCACGGCCGGATGCGGGACGGGTTCAGCGATCAGCCCGACATCGCATTGCCCCGACGCGACCTTGTCGACGACGGTGGACGCACTGTGCGCGAGCAACGTGATGTCGACCCCCGGATGCGCGTGCGAGAAATGCGTGACGAGCTGCGGCAGCAGGTCGAGCGCGACGGCCGGCGAGCCGGCCACGCGCAGCGTGCCGCGCCGCATCGCGCGGATCTGCTCGGCGGCCTGCGCGACGCGGTCGAGGCCGACGAACGCGCGTTCGACCTCCTCGTACAGCACACGCGCCTGCGCGGTCGGCGTGAAGCGCCCCTGCTGCCGCTCGAACAGCACGAAGCCGACCCGGTCCTCGAGATCGGCGATCAGCCGGCTCACGGCCGGCTGCGAGATATGGAGATCGCGTGCCGCACGCGTGACGGTATGGCGCTGCATCACTGCGCGAAACGCTTCGATCTGGCGAATCCTGAGCGAGGGCGTGGTCATAACACTGGATTATGGGTCGTTGATCAAGCTGTATTGGACAGCCCATTTTGCCTGCCCGAAAATCGGTTCCGCAACGTATTGAAAGCAAGGAGCCGCGCCACCATGGGATATAACACGCAACCGCCTCACCCGCGATACCGGAGCCGCGCATGACCGTGCGCCGCTTCGACGTCGTCGTGGCCGGCGGCGGTCTCGTCGGCATGGCCATCGCGTGGGGCATCGCGCGTCTCGGCCAGCGCGTCGCGGTGTGCGACGGCGACGACATCGCGTTTCGCGCGGCGCGCGGCAATTTCGGGCTCGTGTGGGTGCAGGGCAAGGGCGGCCGCTGCCTGCCGTATGCGCGCTGGTCGCGCGAATCGTCCGAGCGCTGGCACGCTTTCGCCGCGCAGTTGCAGCGCGAAACGGGCGTGGACTGCGCGTTCGAGCGCCCGGGCGGCATCGAGCTGTTCGAGCAGCGCGCGGAACTCGACAGCGCGACCGACCTGCTCGAATCGCTGCGCCGGCAGGAAGCCGCGCTGTCGTACGAGGTGCTCGATCCGGCGGCGCTGCGCCGGCGCGTTCCCGCGGCGTCGCCGTCGCTGGCCGGCGCGCTGTGGTCGCCGAACGACGGTCACGCGAATCCGCTCACCACGCTGCGCGCGATGCTGCAGGCGTTTCAGCAGTGCGGCGGCGTCTATCTGCCGCGCAGCGAAGTCACCGAGATCCGGCCGCGCGCCGGGCGCTTCGAGATCGACACGCACCACGCGCAGCTCGAAGCCGGGCGCGTGGTGCTCGCGGCCGGCCTCGACAACGCGCGGCTCGCGCCGATGGTCGACCTGCGCGCACCGATCTCGCCGCTGCGCGGCCAGATCATGGTCACCGAACGCCTCGCGCCGTTTCTCGACTATCCGACACTCGTCGTCCGGCAAACGCCGGAAGGCTCGGTGCTCCTCGGCGATTCGGCCGAAGACGTCGGCTTCGACGACGGCCAGACACGCCCCGCGATGGTCGACATCGCACGCCGCGCCCGCACCGCGTTCCCGGCGCTGGCCCATGCGCGCATCGTGCGCGCGTGGGGTGCGCTGCGCATCATGACGCCCGACGGCCTGCCCGTCTACGAGGCGTCGGCCACGTACCCCGGCGCGTTCATCGCGATCTGCCACAGCGGCGTGACGCTCGCGGCGACTCACGCCGATCTCGTCGCGCCGTGGATCGCAGGCGGCGCCGCGCCGGCCGACCTGTCCGCCTTTACCACCGCGCGCTTCGCCGCGCCCACGGAAGCCCGGCATGTTTGAACCGCTCATTCCCGCCGCCGCGCTGCTCGAGCGCGTGCGCATCCATATCGACGGCACGCCGCACGACGTACCCGCGCATTACAGCGTCGCGGCCGCGATGCTCGCCGCCGGCTCGGCCGCGTGCCGCACGAGCGCCGTGAGCGGCGCGCCGCGCGGCCCGTTCTGCATGATGGGCGTGTGCTTCGACTGCCTCGTCGAAATCGACGGCGTACCGAACGTGCAAGGCTGCATGACGCCCGTTGCCGTCGGCATGCAGGTGCGCGCGATGCACGGCAAGGCGAGGCTCGCATGACGCGCCGCCAGTGCGACCTGCTGATCGTCGGCGCCGGGCCGGCCGGCATGGCGGCGGCGACTGCCGCGCGTGCGGCCGGCTTGTCGGTCGTCGTCGCGGATGAAGGACGCGCGCCCGGCGGCCAGATCTACCGCAACGTGGCCGATGCGCCGGCGCCGCTCGCGCAATGGCTTGGCGCCGACTACACGGCGGGCCGCCCGCTCGTCGACGGCCTGCTCGCCAGCGGCGCGCATTACGTGCCGCGCAGCGTCGTGTGGCAAATCGCGTTCGAACCGGCGCCCGTCGCGATGCTCACGCAAGGCGGCCCGGCGCGCGGCACGCTCGAAATCGGCGCGCGCGCGGTGCTGATCGCGACCGGCACGCAGGAGCGGCCGTGGCCGGTACCCGGCTGGACGTTGCCCGGCGTGATGGGCGTCGGCGCCGCGCAGACGCTGTTGAAGGCGTCCGGCCTCGCGCCGTCCGCCGACGCCGTGCTCGCGGGCAGCGGCCCGCTGCTGTGGCTGTTCGCCGCGCAATTGCTGAATGCCGGCCGGCGCGTGCGCGCGCTGGTCGACACGACACCGCGCGATGCGTGGCGCCGCGCGCTCCCGCATGCGCTGCCGGCGCTGCGCGGCGCCGACTATCTGCTCAAGGGCTGGCGCATGCTGCGCGCGGTGCGCCGCGCCGGGATTCCGGTGTATCGCGGCGCGACCGACGTCCGCATCGACGGCGAAAGCCGCGCCGAACGCATCCGCTTTCGCGACGAAGACGGCATCGTGCAAACGCTCGACACGTCGCTCGTGCTGCTGCATCAGGGCGTCATTCCGTCGACGCAGCTTGCCCGCTCGCTCGGCTGCGCACACGAATGGGACGAATCGTCGGCATGCTGGCGGCCTCAGTGCGACGCGCGCGGCCGCAGCAGCGTGCCGCACGTGTGGATCGCAGGCGACGGCGCGGGCATCGGCGGCGCGCGGGCGGCGGCACTCGCCGGCGAAGTGTCGGCGCTCGACATCGCCGCGCAACTCGGCGCGCTCGACACGCAACGGCAGGCCGCACGCGAACGCCCGGTGCTGCGCGCGTTGCACCGCCACCTCGCGGTGCGCCCGCTGCTCGACGCGCTGTACACGCCGCCCGCCGCGCTGCGCCGCCCCGACGACGACACGATCGTGTGCCGCTGCGAGGAAGTCACGGCCGGCGAGATCCGCCAGCTCGCGGCGCTCGGCTGTCAGGGGCCGAACCAGATGAAGGCGTTTACGCGCTGCGGCATGGGTCCGTGCCAGGGACGCTGGTGCGGCACGACGGTCGGCGAGCTGATCGCCGACGTGCAGCAGCGCGGCGTCGGCGACGTCGGTCACTACCGGATTCGCGCGCCGATCAAGCCGGTCACCGTCGGCGAGATGGCCGACGCGCTCGAACTGTCGAACGATTTTCAGCGCGGCGAATTCCCGAGCTGACGTGCACGCCCACTCTTCCCCACACGAACGGAGCCTGACCATGAAGACGCGCCTCACGATTCTCCTGTCCGCCGCCGCGATGGCCTTCGCGTCGCTGGCGTCGGCGAAGGAATGGACGACCATCCGCATCGGCGTCGACCCCACCTATCCGCCGTTCGAATCGACCGCGACCGACGGCAGCGTGAAAGGCTTCGACATCGATCTCGGCAACGCGCTGTGCGCGAAGCTGAAGGCGAAATGCGTGTGGGTGTCGAGCAGTTTCGACGGGCTGATTCCGGGGCTGCAGGCGCGCAAGTTCGACGTGATCCTGTCGTCGATGGCCGCGACCGAACAGCGGCGCCAGCAGATCGACTTCACCGATCGCCTGTACCGCAACCAGACGCGGCTGATCGCGCGCACCGGGTCGGGGCTGCTGCCGGACGCGGCGAAGCTCGCCGGCAAGCGCGTCGCGGTCGAACAGGGCACGGTCCAGGAAACCTATGCGCGTGAGAAGTGGGCGCCCGCGAAGGTCGAGGTCGTGCCGTATCCGAGCTACGACCAGGCGTATGCGGACCTCGTCACGGGGCGCGTCGACGGCGTGCTGATGGACGCCGTGCAAGGCCAGCTGGGGTTCCTCGCGACGCCGCGCGGCAAGGGCTTCTCGTTCGCGGGCGGCGTGGTGTACGACGCGAAGATCATGGGCAACGGCGATGCGGCCGGCGTGCGCAAGGCCGACACCGACCTGCGCGATGCGCTGAATCGCGCCATCGCGCAGATTCGCGGCGACGGCACCTACAACACGATCCAGGCGAAATATTTCGACTTCGACATGTACGGGAACTGACGGCAGCGCGGGTGTTCCGATGGCCGGAAAACCCACTGTTTCTTGGTGATCCTCACGATCGTTTACGCGCCGGACGGGCTATAATGCGCGCTTTCGGTTTGGTCGTTGCCATGAAGCCGCTGGCCGTTCCCTCCCTCGCCAATATCGCCTCGCGCCTTCGCCTCAAGCAGCTCAAACTGCTGATCGCGCTCGAAAACCACGGCTCGCTGCACAAGGCCGCCGAAGAGATCGCGATCTCGCAGCCCGGCGCCACCAAGGTGCTGCGCGAGATCGAGGACATCCTCGGCATGCCGCTGTTCGAGCGGCAGCCGAAAGGCCTCGTCGCGAACGATCTCGGCCGCTGCGTCACGCGCTACGCGCGCCTCATCTACAGCGATCTCGAACACCTGCATACCGAAGTGCTCGCGCTCACGCAGGGGCATGGCGGCCATCTCGCGGTCGGCGTGATCATGGGCGCGGTGCCGCTGCTCACGCGCGCACTGACCGACCTGCGCCGGCGTCAGCCGAACCTGTCGGTCGAAATCGTCGAAGGCACCAGCGCGAGCCTGCTCGCGCTGATCGACGACGGCCGCATCGACCTCGCGATCTGCCGCAACGGCAACAGCCGCCGCCCGGAAGCGTACGACTACGTGCCGCTGAAATCCGAACCGCTCGCGGTCGTGACCGCGCGCACGCATGCGCTGGCCGGGCGCGACGCGCTGACGCTGCGCGATCTCACCGATGCGGAATGGGTCGCGTATCCGGTCAACACGCCGATGCGGCTCGCGCTCGAACGCGCACTGGCAGATGCGGGCATCGAGGTGCCGCGCTATCCGATCGAAACCGCGTCGACGTTCGCGACGCTCACGCTGCTGCAGGAGAACCCCGAGCTGGTGGCCGTGATCCCGCGCGAGGTCGCCGAGTTCGGCGAGCGCTTCGGCCTGGTTGCGTGCCTGCCCGTCGCGATTGCGGCGCTCGACGAGCCGTACGGCGTCGTCGCCCGTACCTTCGCGCACCTGTCGCCCGGCGCGCGGCTGCTCGTCGAAACGCTGCAGAGTCCCCTGCTTACCTGATCGGCGAGAACGCGGCCGGCCGCAGCAGCTTCGACTCCATCTTCTCGAGCATCGGGAACGCCTTCGGCACGAACTTCTCGAGCCAGTCCGGATCCTCGTACAACGCGGTACGGCGCTTGATGCGATCGTCCAGGCTTTCGTATGCCCAGATATGGACGACCTGGTTCAGTTCGCCGATTTCCGTGTACCACCAGCCGACGAGCGTCGCATAGCGGGAGATCACCGGCAGCCCTTCCTTCTCGAAGTGCCGCAGGTATTCGTTCATCTTGCCGATCTGGACCGTGTAGGTCCGCATTTCGTAATACATGACTGCTCCTGGTTGAATCGAATCGGGTAAGCGGGTTCCGTGCGGGATGCGCGCGATCAGCGATCGCCGCCGTACGCGGCGCGGATGATGTCTTCGACGTCGCGCGCGGTCGTCAGCCGCGGGTTGACCAGCACGTTGCCGCTGCGCATCGAGTCGGCCACCATCTGCGGCAGGTGCGCGAGATCGACGCCGAGCTCGCGGATGTTCGACGGAATCGCGAGCGCGCGATTGAGCTCGACGATCTGCTCCACCAGTGCGCGCGCGGCCGTTTCCGCATCGACGCCGGTCACGTCGCCGCCGAGCGCTTCCGCGATGTCGCGGTACAGCGCCGGGCAGGCCGGCCGGTTGAAGTCGATCACGTACGGCAGCAGCGCCGCGTTCGCGATGCCGTGCGCGATGTTGAACACGCCGCCCATCGTGTGCGAGATCGCGTGCACGTTGCCGAGCTTCGATTGTGAAAACGCGACGCCGGCCAGGAACGAGCCGAGCAGCATGTCCTCGCGCGCCGCGAGATCGGAGCCGACGTAGTACGCGCTGCGCAGGCTGCGCCCGATCAGGCGGATCGCACCCAGCGCGAGCGACTGGCTCACCGGGTTCGCCTGCTTCGAGACGTACGACTCGATCGCATGCGTGAGCGCATCCATGCCGGTAGCCGCGGTGATCGCGGCCGGCAGCTTCAGCGTGAGTTCCGCATCGAGGATCGCGAGCTTCGGGAACAGCTTGTGGCTGACGATCACGGTCTTGAACAGCGTTTTCTGGTTCGTGAACACCGTCGACGCCGTGCATTCGCTACCGGTGCCCGACGTGGTCGGGATCGCGAAGATCGGCAGCGGTTCGTCCGGAATCTTGTTGTAGCCCTCGTAGTCGAGAATCGTGCCGCCGTTGGTGGCCATCGCGGCCACGCCCTTCGCGGTGTCGATGCTGCTGCCGCCGCCCACGCCGATCACGGCCGTGCAGCGATGTTCCTTCAGGAACGTCAGCGCGTTGTCGAGCACGGCCGTGCTCGGGTTCGCCTCGACGCCCGAGAAGATTTCGTAGGCGACGTCCGCGTCGCGCAGCGACGCGAAGAACCCTTCGAGCACGCCGCTCTTGATCAGGCCTTCGTCGGTCACGACCAGCAGCTTGCCGCTGAACAGCGGCTTCAGCAGGTCGCCGGCCTGCCGGGCGAGGCCGTTACCGAATTTCAGCGTGGTGGGAAAGAAATATTGGAATGGGTTCATGGTGCTTTCTCCGTGTGAAGTCTCCGCACCGAACACTACAAGCGGCCGATTGCCGCCGGTAATGAAAAAACCGGATCGCCCGATAACGCCCGCTTATTCCCCGCGCGCGCCGCGCCGTTTGGTTATCACGCGATCACGAAGCGTCATTAGGCAAGACGCGGCCGTGCCCCTACAGTCGCTGCACGGGACGATGTCATCGCCCCTGCAACCATAACGACGGAGACACGCATGCCCCCCTCGAATTCCCCCGCCGTCCCGGCCGCGGCGCCCGCGTCGCTCGACGCGTCGGCACGGCCGACCAACGTCCGCTGGCGCATCTTCCTGCTCATGCTGCTGCTGGTCGCGATCAACTACATCGACCGCGCGTCGCTGTCGGTCGCGATGCCGCTGATCGCGCCGGAATTCAACCTGTCGCCGGCACTCGAAGGCCTGATGCTGAGCGCGTTCTTCTGGTCGTACGCGCTGATGCAGATTCCGGTCGGCGTGATGCTCGACCGCTATCACACGCGCGGCATCATCGCGACCGCGACGCTCGCGTGGGGCGCGTTCCAGGCGCTCGGCGCGGCGTCGCACAACTGGATCCTGCTGATGCTCACGCGCATGGGCCTCGGCTTCTCCGAATCACCGGTGTTCCCCGCCGGCGCGAAGCTGATCGGCACGTGGCTCACGCCGCACGAACGCGGCCGCGGCGCAGTGCTCGTCGACGGCGGCGCGCCGCTCGGCAGCGCGCTCGGCGCGATCCTGATTTCCGGGCTGATCGCCTGGTTCGGGTCGTGGCGCATCGCGTTCGTGATCGCGGGCATCGGCACGATGCTGGTGGGCGTGCTCGTGTGGCGCTACATCCGCAACCATCCGTCCGAGCATCCGGGCGTGAATGCGGCCGAGCTCGAACACATCACGCGCGCGAATGCGCCGACGCAAGCCACCGGCGAACGCGTGCCGCTGCGCGAGCTGGTGAAGGACCGCTCGGTGCTCGCGATGTTCGCCGGCTACAGCTGCATCCTCGCAGTGTTCTACGGGCTGCTGACGTGGATGCCGAGCTACCTGCACAAGACCTACGGCTTCAACATCGCGACGACGGGCGGCGCGACCTTCATCATCTTCATGTCGGGCTTCGTCGGCGAACTGATCGGCGGCACCATCGGCGATCGCTGGAAGGCGTCGGGCGCCTCGCCGAACCTGGTGATGCGCACGATGTTCAGCGGCTCGTCGCTGATCGCGGCTGCGTGCATTCTCGCGGCGGCCTATATCGCGAACGCAAACGCGGTCGTGCTGCTGCTGAGCATCGCGATGTTCTTCATCCGCTTCTGCGGGATGTACTGGAGCCTGCCGGCGATCGTCGGCGGTCCGGCGCGCGCCGGCGTACTCGGCGGCACGATGAATTTTTGCGGCAGCATGGTCGGCGTCGTGGTGCCGATCCTGATCGGCGTGATCGTCCAGTGGTCGGGCTCGTACTTCCTCGCGCTGCTGTTCTTCGTCGCGATGGCCGTGCTGATCGCGGTGTTCTCCAGCCTGATCGACTATCGGCCACGCGCGCACGGCTGACGCTCGAGCGACTGACCTTCCCCTTCTCGAAACGACGAGGCCCGTGCAAGCGGGCCTCGTCACGTCGTCAGCGGCTTTCCGCCGTCAGGCGATCGATCGGCAACGGCGCATCGGCCGCGACGAGCCGCTGCTCGCGCATCTCCCGCCAGAAATCGGCGGGAATATCGAACGCCAGCGCCGCGGCATCTTCCGCGATCCGCTCCGGACGGCTCGCGCCCGGAATCACCGCGGCGGCCGCCGGATGCGCGAGCACGAACTGCAGCGCGGCAGCCTTGACCGGCACGCCGTGGCGCGCGGCCACCGCGTTGATCCGACCGACCTTCGCGAGGATTTCCGGCGAAGCCTTCCGGTATTCGAAGTGCGCGCCGCCGACGAGCACGCCCGAGCTGTACGGGCCGCCGACGACGATCCCGACGTTCTGCGCGGCCGCCGCCGGCATCACGCGCTGCAGCGCGCGTTCGTGATCGAGCAGCGTGTAGCGGCCGGCCAGCAGCATGCCGTCCGGCTGAGGTTCGGTGAGGTCGAGCACCAGCTCGATCGGCTCGACACGGTTCACGCCGAGACCCCACGCACCGATCACGCCTTCCTCGCGCAGCTTGCCCAGCACGCGGAATGCGCCCTTGCGCGCCGCCTCGAACTGCGCGAGCCACTCGTCACCGTAAATGTCCTGTGCGACGTCGTGCACCCACACGATGTCGAGACGATCCGTGCGCAGCCGCTTCAGGCTGTCCTCGATCGAGCGCAGCGTCGCGTCGGCCGAGTAGTCGCTCACCAGCCGGTTCGCACGGCCGTGCGCGAAGATCCCGCTCTTCTCGCCGTAGTCGCGCGTCGTCGCATCCTCCATGTCGTCGAGCACGATGCGGCCCACCTTCGTGCTGATGAAGTAATCGTCGCGACGCTGGCCGGCCAGCGCGTCGCCGAGGCGCGCTTCGGCCAGACCCGCGCCGTATGACGGCGCGGTGTCGAAGTAACGGATGCCGCGCGCCCACGCGGCTTCGACGGTGGCGATCGCTTCCGCGTCGGGAATGTCGCGGAACATGTTGCCGAGCGGCGCCGCGCCGAAACCGAGCCGGTTGTCGGCGGGCAGCGTGTCTTTGAGACCCATGCTTTTCTCCGGGTGGGACAGGAAAGTGAGCCCAGTCTAGGTTGCACGGATGAGTCTGTCCAAGACATAATTCAGCATACTTGAGTCTCATAAGGTCTTACATGCTCGACATCCGCCAGCTTCAATATTTCATCGCGGTCGCGGAAGAGGAACACGTCGGTCGTGCGGCCGAACGCCTACACATTTCGCAGTCGCCGCTCAGCCGCCAGATCGCGCAGCTCGAGGAAAAACTCGGTCTGACGCTGTTCGAACGCAGCCAGCAGCGCATTCGTCTGACGCGTGACGGACGCACGTTCCTCAGCGAAGCGCATGCGTTCCTGCGCCATGCGAACCGGCTCGAATCGCTCGCGCGCCGGCTCGGCCGCGGCGACGAAGGCGGCCTGTGCATCGGCTACCTGGAAACGGCCACCCACTCGGGCGTGCTGCCGCGCGCGCTGAAAACGCTGCGCGCCGAGCGCCCGTCGGTGCATATCGCGCTGTACAACTATCAATCCGCCGCGCAGCTCGAAGGCCTGCGCGAACGCAGCCTCGACATCGCGCTCGTGACCGAGCCGCCCGCGCCGGACGATCCCGAACTCGATTCGACGATGGTGCTGAACGATCCGATGCTGCTCGCGATGCCCGACGGACACCCGCTCGCGAAAAAGAAGACGCTCGTCGCCGACGATCTCGCCGCACAGGCGTGGATCGGCGTCACGCAGCAGGAAAGCGCGCCGCGTCACGGCGCGTTCGTCGCGGCCTGTGCGAAGGCCGGTTTTTCGCCGGACATTTCGGTGGAGGCGACCGAGCCGCTCGCGGCGCTCGGGCTCGTCGCCGCGGGGCTCGGCGTGACGATGATCCAGCAAAGCCTGCGTCACCAGGTGCCGGAAGGCGTCGTGCTGCGCGAGCTGCCGTGGTTCAGCTACCGCACGCCGCTGTGGGCCGCATGGCACAAGGTCAACCTGCGGCCGCTGGTCGGCATCTTCCGCGAGATCCTGACCGGCGAGGAGCTCGTCGCGGCAGTCGGCAAGTAGGCCCGTGAAAACGCGCGGCGCCGTTGCATCGCGGCGCCCCGCTTGCCCCTCGCGCGCCGCTTACTTCGCGAGCGTGACCTTGCCGTCGAACAGGCGGTTGAGCGCCCATGGATTGCTCGTTCGCAATGCATCGGGAAGCAGCGCATCCGGCATGTCCTGATAGCTGACCGGCCGCAGGAAACGGCGGATCGCGAGACTGCCGACCGACGTCGAGCGCCCGTCCGCGGTGGACGGATACGGGCCGCCGTGCACCATCGCATGCGCGACCTCGACGCCGGTGCCAAAGCCGTTGACCAGCACGCGGCCCGCACGCCGCTCCAGCGCCGGCAGGAACGTGCGCGCGTCCGCGTAATCGGCTTCGTCGAGATGGATCGCCGCCGTCAGTTGCCCTTCCAGCGACTCGATCAGCGCGAGCATCGTCTTCAGGTCCGGGCACCGGACGATCAGCGACGCCGCGCCAAAAATCTCCTCGTGCAATGCCTTCGATTCGCGGAACGCATCGGCGCTCGTCACGAACAGCGCGCCCTGCCCCTGGTTCGCACCGGTCGGCGCGTTCGCGCGCGCGAGGGTCTGCACCTGCGGATGCTGCGCGAACGCCGCGACCGCGCGTTCGAACGCCTGGTGAATACCCGGCGTGAGCATCGTGGCGGCCGGCGCCTGCGCGAGCCGCTCGGCCGCCGCCGCGATGAAGCGTTCGAGCGCCGGCCCCTCCACCGCGAAGATCAGCCCCGGGTTCGTGCAGAACTGGCCCGCGCCGAGCGTCAACGACTGCACGAACGCCTGCGCGATCGCCTCGCCGCGCTGCTCCAGCGCATGCGGGAACAACAGCACGGGGTTGATGCTGCTCATCTCCGCATAGACGGGGATCGGCTCGGGACGCGCATTCGCGATCGCGATCAGCTCGGTCCCGGCATGGCGCGAACCGGTGAAGCCGACCGCCTTGATGCGGCGGTCGCGCACGAGCCCCTGACCGATTTCGCGGCCGCTGCCGAACAGCAGCGAGAACGTGCCTTCCGGCATCCCGCACGCGTTCACGGCCTGCTGCACGGCCATCCCGACGAGTTCCGACGTGCCGGGGTGCGCCGAGTGCGCCTTCACGATCACCGGGCAGCCGGCCGCGAGCGCGGACGCCGTATCACCGCCCGCCACCGAAAATGCGAGCGGGAAGTTGCTCGCGCCGAATACCGCGACCGGGCCGATGCCGATATGACGCAGGCGCAAATCGGGACGCGGCGCCGGCTGGCGTTCCGGTTGCGCCGGATCGATGCGCGCTTCGAGGTAGTCGCCCGCGCGCACCACGTCGGCGAACATGCGCAACTGGCCGATCGTGCGGCCGCGCTCGCCTTCGACCCGCGCGCGAGGCAGGCCCGATTCGGCGACGCAGCGCTCGACCAGCGCATCGCCGAGCGCGAGGATGTTGGCCGCGATCGCTTCGAGAAACCGCGCGCGTGCTTCGGGCGAGGTCTCGCGATACGCGTCGAAGGCCGCCCAGGCCAGCGCGCATGCTTCGTCGAGATCGACGACGGTCGCACCGCCGAACGCGGGCTCCATGCGTTCGCCGCTCGCCGCGTCGATCGCATACGTGACGCCCTGGGTGCCGCGCCGCGCGCGCTGACCGATCAGCAAGTTGCCTGCGATGTTCATTTCCGTTTCCTGTGTGGATCAATCGACTGAATGCGTTGGCGTCGACGCGAATGCGGCGCCGCCACGAGTGACCACGATGGTTTCAAACCCGCCCGACCCGCGTCAATACTTCGCGCATGACAGCTTTTCATAGCGCTATGAGCGGCTCTCAATACCGGATACGCGGCACGATTCTTATACTGGCCCGCGACGCGCCGCACCGGACGCGCCCGTCCGACGTCGAATATCCACACGGCAAACTGCCCCGAGTTCACGTCGGCCACGACGATGGAGACGATCATGTGTGTGCAAAAACCGGCCAACGGCCCCGACGTCAGGCGCCTGCTCGACGGCCTGCCGACCAACTGGGGCAAATGGGGCCTCGACGATGAAGCCGGCGCGCTGAACTATCTGCAATCCGAACAGGTGATGCCCGGCATCGCCGCCGTGCGCCAGGACCGGACCTTCACGCTGCAGGTGGACATCGGCCACGCACCGGTCAATCCGCTGGTGATCAAATAACGCAGGCGGGCCGTGCCCGGGCACATCGCGCGGCCCGGGCATCCCGCGACGACCGCGCGGGTATCAGAACGTGCCCGGATACGCGCCGCCGTCGAGCAGCACGTTCTGTCCGGTCAGATAGCCCGCGTGCGCACTGCACAGGAAGGCGCAGACCGCGCCGAATTCGTCGGCCGTGCCGAAACGCCCGGCCGGCACGTTGCGGCGCTTCGCTTCGCGGGTCGCTTCGTAGTCCGTGCCTTCCGCCCGAGCCGACGCTTCGGTCGCCTTCTTCAGACGGTCGGTATCGAACAGCCCCGGCAGCAGGTTGTTGATCGTCACGTTACGCGCCGCGATACGCTTCTGCCGCGCGATGCCCGCGATGAAACCGGTCAGCCCCGTGCGTGCGCCGTTCGACAGGCCGAGCACATCGATCGGCGCTTTCACGGCGCTCGACGTGATGTTGACGATGCGCCCGAAGCCGCGCTCGGTCATCCCGTCGACGGTCGCCTTGATCAGCTCGATCGCGGTCAGCATGTTCGCGTCGAGCGCGGCGATCCAGTCGTCGCGCGTCCATTCGCGGAAGTCGCCCGGCAGTGGGCCGCCCGCATTGTTCACGAGGATGTCGATGTGCGGCGCGGCCGCGAGCGCCGCCGCGCGACCCGCGCCCGTCGTGATGTCACCGGCCACCGCCACCACCGTGACGGCCGGGTTCAGCGCGCGCAATTCGCGGGCGGCCGCCTCGAGCGCGTCACTGCCGCGCGCGGTGATCACGGCGTTCACGCCCTCGGCGACGAGCGCCTGCGCGCAACCCTTGCCCAGCCCCTTGCTGGCCGCGCAGACCAGCGCCCAGCGGCCTTCGATGTTCAGATCCATACGTGCTTCGCTCCTGACGTCCGACGCGGGTCGCCCAGGCGCGACCACAATCGACACGGCAATAAGTTCAAGTTATAGTGAGTGCGCCCGTTTTCCGCCGCACGCCGGCGGCCTTCCGGTTCACACATCCAAAAAACGGCTTGATAAAAGGCTCGACGGGCCAGCATAAAGAATCGCCGCCATCGCGACAATCGACGGGATGTGATACCGGTATAACTTTTCGTCACACCCATGACCCCGCCGCTTCACTCGATCATTTCCCGCCTTCACCTGAAGCAGCTGCGCCTGCTGATCGCCCTCGCCGACCAGGGCTCGCTGCTGAAGGCCGCGCAGCAGGTTGCGCTCACGCAGCCGGGTGCGAGCAAGGCGCTGCAGGAGATCGAGACGACCTTCGGCACACCGCTGTTCAATCGCACCAACCGCGGGCTCGAACCGACCGAGGTCGGCGATTGCGTGATCCGCTACGCGCGGCTGATTCATACGGATCTCGCGCATCTGCGCGAGGAAATCGTCGGCATCCTGCGCGGGCATGGCGGACGCGTGAGCGTCGGCGTGATCATGGGCGCGGTGCCGCGGCTGACCGATGCGATCTCGACGCTCGTCGCGCGCCATCCGGAGATGTCCGTCGAGATCGTCGAGGACACCAGCGAGGCGCTGCTGAGCGAGATCGACGCGGGCCGGCTCGACCTCGCGATCTGCCGCACGACGATCAGCCGCACGCCGCAGCTCTACGACAGCGTGAAACTGCAGGACGAGACGCTCGCGGTGGTCGCGAACGTGCGGCATCCGCTCAAGGGCGCGAAGAAGCTCGCGTTGCGCGACCTCGCCGAATACCGATGGGTCGTGTATCGCGCGAACATGCCGATGCGGCTGCTGCTCGAGCGCGAATTCCTCGAAGCCGACCTTCGCTTTCCTCCGCACCTGCTCGAAACGACGTCGGCGTTCGCGACGCTCGCGCTGCTGCAGGGCAATCCGTCGTTCGTCGCGCTGGTGTCGATCGACGTCGCCGAATTCTTCGCGCGGCACGACATGACGCGCATCCTGCCGCTCAGGATCGGTTCGCGCAGCGAGCCGTACGAGCTCGTCACCCGCAAGGGAGCGCCGATTTCGCCCGGCGCGCGGCTGCTGATCGACGAACTGCACGCCGATGGCGGCGGCCAGCCGGCGTAAAACCGCGCTGACGCGCCAACGCCTTCGCAGCGGGTCGAAACCCGCGGCGAAGGCGTGGCCGGAGCCGGAAAGCCCGACTCCCATCGCACGATGCGACGTGCCGCCGTTAAGCCGCCGCGAAGCGCTTCGCCAGTTCCGCGAGGCCGTCTTCGTAAATCCCGCGGAACAGCCGGACGGTTTCGTCGTCGGTCGCGCCGTGCGGCGTGAACGTGCCCGACCACTCGACCTTCGATGCGTTCGGGCCGTTCTCGCGCACGCGCAGCGTGGAGCGATAGTTCACGACCGGGAACGGTGCTTCGAGAATCGCGTACGTATAGCTGCGTTCCGCTTCGTCGAACGCGACCAGCCGCTCGACGATCGCGTCGCCCGCCGGGTTCGCGAGACGCCGCACGCGCCCGCCTTCGCTCAGTTCGCTGGCCGGAATGTACGACAGCCAGTCGGGCAGTGCGCCGAAGCCGCCGATCAGTTGCCAGACCGTGTCGGCCGAAGCCGCGATCTCGATACCTGCATGGGCCTGTGCCATGTCATCACCTTTCAGGATCAACGATCGGTCGGCAGCGGCGCATTGGCCGCAATCAGACCTTGTTCACGCATGTCGCGCCAGAAGTCGGCCGGAATCGCCACGTTCAGCGCCGCCTGGTCTTCCGTGATCCGCTCCGGACGGCTCGCGCCCGGAATCACCGCGACGGTGGCCGGATGCGACATCGAAAACTGCAGCGCGGCGGCCTTGATCGGCACGTCGTAGCGCGCGGCGATCGCCTTGATCCGGTCGACCTTCGCGAGAATTTCCGGCGACGCCTTCTGGTATTCGAAGTGCGTGCCGCCCGCGAGCACGCCCGAGCTGTACGGGCCGCCGACGACGATCCCGACGTTCTGCGCGGCCGCCGCCGGCATCACGCGCTGCAGCGCGCGTTCGTGATCGAGCAGCGTGTAGCGGCCGGCCAGCAGCATGCCGTCGGGTTGCGGTTCGGCGAGGTCGAGCACCAGTTCGATCGGTTCGACGCGGTTCACACCGAGGCCCCATGCGTTGATCACGCCTTCCTCGCGCAACTTGCTCAGTACGCGAAACGCGCCCTTGCGCGCCACTTCGAATTGCGCGAGCCATTCGTCGCCGTAGAAATCCTGCGCGATGTCGTGCACCCACACGATATCGAGGCGGTCGGTGCGCAGGCGCTTCAGGCTGTCCTCGATCGAGCGCAGTGTCGCGTCGGCCGTGTAGTCGTTGACGATGCGGTTCGGCCGGCCGTGTTCGAACAGGCCGCCCTTTTCGCCGAGATCGCGCGCCGACACGTCCTCGATTTCGTCGAGGATCACGCGGCCGACCTTCGTGCTCAGCACGTATTCGTCACGCGGATGGTGCGCCAGCGCGTCGCCGAGGCGGATTTCCGCGAGGCCTGCGCCGTAGAACGGGGCCGAGTCGAAATAACGGATGCCGTGTTGCCATGCCGCTTCAACGGTGGCCGCGGCTTCCGCGTCGGGGATGTTGCGGAACATGTTGCCGAGGGGCGCCGTACCGAAACCGAGGATCTTGTTGCCGGGCAGCTTGTCTTTGAGACTCATGATTTTCTCCAGGGAGTAAAGGAAAGCGAGTTCAGTCTAGGGAGACGGGTTAAGTCTGTCCAAGACGGAATTCGACACACTTGAGTCCCGCTAGGTCTGATACGGGGATTTGCGGCCTGTTTCGATCACCGGCTCCGGCGCCCTGTTCGGCCGAGACGCCCGGCCGGCAAGGCTACCGACCGAATCCACGTTCGATTCGTGACGCAGGATCAAAAATGATTTGGCGCGGCGGCCGTTTTTCCCGGATGCCGGCGTACCTATATTGACTGCACTCGCAACGACATCGACGTGGTCGACGGTGGTTGCGGCTCACTCAACCAGACAGGTACCCACGATGAAAACGCTCGTTTCTTCCACCCTTGCCGCACTGATCCTTTCCGCACCGGCGCTGTCGTTCGCGCAACAAGCCGACCATCAGCTGACCCGCGCCGAAGTGAAGGCCGAGATGGCCCGTCTCGCGGCCGTCGGCTACACCCCCGCGCTGGATCACAACCAGTACCCGGCCGCGATCCTCGCCGCCGAACAGCGTGTGCGTGAAAACACCGTCGCGCAATCCGCCCCGAACGCCGCCCCGACCGCGGACAACACCGGTTACGGCAGCGAAGCCCGCACGACCGGCGAATCCGGCCGTGCGATGATGATCAACGGCCGCAACTCGATCTATCGCGGTCATTGAGTCGCGTCGGCGTGCAAGCGAGCACGCCTTTCGATACGCGCAACCGCTCGTCCATCCCCTCCGCATGGCCGGCCCGAATCGCCTGAACAGGCATTCGGGCCGCGCGTCGTCGCTGCCCTTGCACTCCGTCGCCCTGCTTCGCGAAACCGGCTCGCCCGTGGCCGCCGCAGGCAGCGATTCGTGACTGCGCAGTACAAGTTCTTATGCCGCTTCATCCGTTTATCCGGCGCGCGCCGCGCACGATACTTCGCACCGTCAGGCGCCACGCGCCCCACTCGACATCTCGTACGCATATGAACCGATATCCAGGATTGAAGCGCATCGCGCGATCGGCCGCGCTGGCCGCCGTTCCGCTGGCCGCGCTCTTCGCGTTGTCCGGCTGCCAGTCGGACGACAAGGCTCCGGCCGCGACGCCGAGCGTGATCGTCAGCGCGCCCGTCGCGCGCGACGTCAACGACGTCGACGTCTACACCGGCCGCTTCGAGGCGGTCGACACCGTCGACGTGCGCCCGCGCGTGAGCGGCTATCTCGACAAGGTCGCGTTCCAGGACGGCGCGACCGTCCGCAAGGGCGACCTGCTGTTCGTCATCGACCCGCGCCCGTACCAGGCGGCCGTCACCGCCGCGCAGGGCGCGCTCGAACGTGCGCAGTCGCAGCTGAAGCTGAGCCGGCAGGATTTCGAGCGCGCGAGCATCCTGATCAAGACCGACACGATCGCGCAGAGCCTCTACGACCAGCGCAGGCAGGCGGTGCAAAGCGCGCAGGCCGAGGTGACCAGCGCGCAAGGCGCACTCGAACGCGCGCGGCTCGACCTGTCGTTCACGCGCATCGTCGCGCCGATGTCCGGCCGCATCAGCCGCAAACTCGTGAGCGAGGGCAATCTCGTGAAAGGCGGCGACAGCGACGCGACCGTGCTGACGACGATCGTGTCGCAGGACCCGATCGACATCTACTTCGACGTCGACGAGGAAAGCTACCTGCGCTATACGCGCGAAGCACGGAAAAGCGGCGGCAACGCGTCGTCGCGGCAGGTCGCGATCGCGCTGCCGGGCGACGCGCAGCCGTCGCTCACGGGGACGATGGATTTCGTCGACAACCGCCTCGACGACTCGACCGGCACGCTGCGCCAGCGTGCGCGCGTCGCGAATCCGGACCGGCGCCTGAGCCCCGGCCAGTTCGGCCGCGTGTATCTGTCGAGCCGCGTCGCGCACCCTGCGCTGCTCGTGCCGGATGCGGCGGTCGCGACCGATGCGACGCGCCGCGTGCTGTACTTCGTCGACGCGAACGGCACCGTCGCGATCCGCCCGGTGACGCCCGGCCGCCTGTACGGCAACCTGCGCGAGATCGACGCGGGGCTGAACGCGGGCGATACCGTGATCGTCGACGGCTTCCAGCGCGTGCAGGCCGGCGACAAGGTCAAGGCCGTGCCGCGCGCGATCGAAGCGGCCGCGGTGGCCCGCGCGGCGAGCGGCACGACCGGGAGCGCGCAATGAACCTCGGCCGCCTGTCCGTCCAGCAGCCGGTGCTCGCGATCGTCCTGTCGATCGTGCTGACGATCGCCGGCGCGCTGGCCTATTTCTCGCTCGCGGTATCCGAGTATCCGGACATCGCGCCGCCGACCGTCGTGATCCAGGCGACCTATCCGGGCGCCTCCGCGGAAACGGTCTCGCAAACGGTGTCGACGCCGATCGAACTGGAAGTGAACGGCGTGGAAGACATGCTGTACATGTACAGCCAGGCGACGTCCGACGGCAGCCTGAACATCACCGTGACGTTCAAGCCCGGCACCGACGTCGACAAGGCGCAGGTGCTCGTGCAGAACCGCGTCGCGCTCGCAACGCCGCGCCTGCCCGAGCCCGTGCAGCGCAGCGGCGTGTCGGTACGCAAGTCGTCGCCGACGCAGCTCGGCACGATCTTCCTGTACTCGCCGGACCAGCGCTACGATCCGCTGTACGTATCGAACTATGCGATCCGCAACGTCGCGGACGTGCTCAAGCGAATCGAAGGCGTAGGCGACATCAACGCGCTCGGCGCGCGCGAATACTCGATGCGCATCTGGCTCGACCCCGAGCGCGTCGCGTCGTTCGGCCTGAGCCCGGCCGACCTGATCGCCGCGGTACGTTCGCAGAACACGCAGCTCGCGGGCGGCGTGGTCGCGCAGGCGCCGATCACGAACCAGGCGTTCCAGCCGAACCTGATCTTCGAGGGGCGGCTCAAGCGCCCCGAGGACTTCAGCGACATCGTCGTCAAGCAGGGCAAGGACGGCAGGCTCGTACGGCTGAAGGACGTGGCTCGCGTCGAAGTCGGCGCGCTCGCGTATGCGACCGACAGCTACATGCTGCGCCATCCGACGATCGCGCTGCAGGTGCTGCAGCAGCCCGGCGCGAATGCGGTCGCGACGATGGCCGCGGTCGAGAAGAAGATGGCCGAACTGTCCCGCGACTTCCCGAAGGGCATCGTCTACAACATCGGCTACAACCCGACCGCGTTCATCGGCGACAGCATCCACGAACTCGTCAAGACGATCTACGAAGCCGTCGTGCTCGTCGTGTTCGTCGTGCTGCTGTTCCTGCAGGGCTGGCGGCCGTCGATCATCCCGATCCTGTCGATTCCGGTGTCGCTCGTCGGCACGTTCGCGGCGATGGCCGTGCTCGGCTATTCGATCAACAACCTGACGCTGTTCGGCCTCGTGCTCGCGGTGGGGATCGTCGTCGACAACGCGATCGTCGTGGTCGAGAACGTCGAGCGGCACCTGGCGGCCGGCGCCGGGCCACGCGACGCGACGCTGCTGACGATGAAGGAAGTCGGCGGCGCGCTGTTCGCGATCACGCTCGTGCTGTGTGCGGTGTTCGTGCCGACCTCGTTCATTCCCGGCATCTCGGGCCAGTTCTTCCGCCAGTTCGGCGTGACGATCGCCGTGTCGACCGCGATCTCGTTCTTCACGTCGGTGACGCTCGCGCCCGCGCTGTCGGCGATGATGCTGAAAGCGCACGCGGGCGACCATGACGCACCCGCGCCGACATCACGCATCGCCACGCTGTTCGCGCCGGCGCTGCGCGTCGCGCGACGCTTCTCGAACGCGTTCAACCGCCTGTTCCAGCGCCTGTCCGATGCGTATGGCCGGCTGGTCCGGAAAGTCGTCCGGATCATCCCCGCCATGACCGCACTGTACGTGGTACTGATCGCCGCGACCGGCTACCTGCTCGTATCGAGCCCGAAGGGCTTCATTCCCGCGCAGGATCGCGGCTACCTCGTCGTGCTCGTGCGGATGCCCGACGGCGCGACGCTCGAACGCACCAGCGCGGTCGCCCGCAAGATCGAGGACATCGCGCTGTCGGTGCCCGGGGTCGCGCGCGTACCGGTGTTCTCCGGCGTCAACGCGGCGACCGGCACGAACTCGGCGAACAGCGCCGGCCTGTTCCCGGTGTTCCAGCCCTGGCCGGAACGCAAGGCGCGCGGCCTGACGATCGATACGATCGCCGCCGAGATGCGCAAGCGGCTCGCGACCATCACCGAAGCGTCGATCGTGGTCGCGATGCCGCCGCCGGTGCAGGGCCTCGGCAGCACGGGCGGCTTCGCGATGCGGCTCGAAGACCGCAACGGCCTCGGCACCGCCGCGCTCGCGAAGGCCACGCAGGATCTCGTCGCGGCCGCGAACCGCACGCCCGGCATGGTCGGCGTCTACACGCCCTACTCCGCGACGAGCCCGCAGGTGCACGTCGAACTCGACCGCGAGAAGGCCGAGATGCTCGGCGTGCCGAGCCAGGCGATCAACGATGCGGTCGAGACGTATTTCGGTTCGACCTATATCAACGACTTCAACATCGTCGGGCGCACCTATCGCGTGACCGCGCAGGCGGACCTGCCGTTCCGCGTCGGCGCGTCGGATCTCGCGCGGCTGAAGGTGCGCAACCGCGACGGCGAGATGGTGCCGATCGGCAGCGTGACGCGCATCGACGACATGCTCGGCGTCGATCGCGCACCGCGCTACAACCTGTATCCGGCCACCGAAATCAACGGCGATACCGCGCCGGGCCTCGGCTCGGGCTTTGCAATCAAGACGATGGAGACGCTGGCGAAGCAGGTGCTGCCGCCCGGCATTTCGTTCGAGTGGACCGATCTGTCGTATCAGCAGACCACGGCCGGCAACACGGGGCTGCTCGTGTTCCCGCTGTGCGTGCTGCTCGTCTACCTGGTGCTCGCCGCGCAGTACGGCAGCTGGAGCCTGCCCGTCTCGATCCTGCTGATCGTGCCGATGTGCCTGCTGGCCGCCTCGCTCGGCGTACGCGCGCTCGGCCAGGACGTGAACATCCTCACGCAGATCGGCTTCATCGTGCTGGTCGGGCTCGCCGCGAAAAACGCGATCCTGATCGTCGAGGTTGCCAGGCAGCTGGAGGCCGACGGCACCGAGCTCGTCGAGGCCGTCGTCGAGGCATGCGTGCAGCGGCTGCGCCCGATCGTGATGACGTCGCTCGCGTTCATCCTCGGCGTGCTGCCGCTCGTGATCTCCGAAGGCGCGGGCGCGGAAATGCGCCAGGCCGTCGGCGCGGCGGTGTTCTTTGGGATGATCGGCGTGACGTTCTTCGGGCTGCTGTTTACGCCCGTGTTCTATGTGATGGTTCGCCGGCTCGCGATGCGCAAGACCGCTATCGCAGCCGTCGCGACGGAGGCTGTGCAATGAAGTTCGTTCGACTCGTGGCCGCGCTGTCCGCGGCGGCCGTCCTGACCGCGTGCACGAGCGCGCCGGTCGCCACCGTCACCCCGCCGCCGCTGGCCGCGACCTATGCGAACGCGGATCTCGCGGCCGGCGGCCCGGCCGCCGATACCGGTGCGTGGTGGCATGGCTTCCACGACCCGATCCTCGACCGGCTGGTCGACACCGCGCTCGCGAACAACCTCGACCTGCAGGCGGCCGTCGCACGCATCGACGCGGCCCGCGCGGTGCGGATCGGCGCGGCGTCGCAATGGTTCCCGTCCGTCGACCTGAATGCCGGTGCCGGCCGTCAACGGCTGTCCGCATCGCAGGCGTTCCCGACCGATACGCCGACGACCGGCAACGCGTTCGACCTGAATGCGAACCTCGCATGGGAGATCGACATCTTCGGCCGCATCCGCCAGGGTGTGTCGGCAGCCGACGCGGATATCGCATCCGCGCAAAACGATGCGGCGGCCGTGCGGATCGCGACGATCGACGAAACGGTACGCACCTACGTGACGGTGCGCGGCCTCGAACAGCGGCTCGCGCTGGTCGAGGCCAACGCGTTGAGCCAGCGCGGCACCGAGGAATCGACACGGCGCCTGTTCGACGCGGGCGTCGTGCCGATCGCCGACGTCGACCGCGCAGCCGCGCAGACGGAAACGACGCTGGCCGAGCTGCCCGCGCTGCAACTGCAGCGGCAGGCCGCGATCCACCGGCTGTCGATCATCACCGCATCGACGCCGCAGGACATCTATGCGCGGCTCGACCCGCCCGCGCCCGAGCCGGTGTGGACCGCCGGCGCGCCGGGCATCGGCACGCCGGCCGACCTGCTGCGCCGGCGGCCCGACGTGCGCGCGGCCGAGGCACGCGTCGTCGCGGCCTATGCGCGCATCGGCGTCGCCGAGGCCGACCTGAAGCCGCACCTGCAACTGATCGGGGTGATCGGCGCGGCGATCGACGGTTTCTCGGGCGCGTCGCTCGCACGTTCGCTCGCGTGGATGGCCGGCGCCGGCGCGAGCGCGCCGCTGTTCGACGGCGGCCGGCGCCGCAGCGTCGTCGCGTTGCGGCGCGCGCAGGCCGACCAGGCGCTCGCCGCCTATCGCACGACCGTGCTGACGGCCGTCGGCGACGTCGAGACATCGGTGGCCGCGACCGCCCGAAATCACGGCCGGACCGAGCGCCTCGAGCGCGCGGTATCGAATGCGCGGGGTGCGTACACGCAGATCAACCGGTCGTGGCGCAGCGGCGAATCGGCGTTCATCGATACGCTGGAAGTGCAGCGTGCGCTGCTCGCGGCCGAGGATTCGCTCGCACAGGCGCGCACCGAGGAAACGCTGAGCCGGGTCAGGCTGATGAGTGCGCTGGGGCAGTAAGCGCGCGGTTCGGGTTCGATCGATGCGCGAAGGGCGACGGGTTCGATGTCATGCGAACCCGTCGCCCTTTTACGTGGCGTGAACCCGTGCGGGCGGCATCGACATCAATCAATGTCGCCGCCTGCCTTCAACTGCGCGCTCACATAGTCGAGAAAGCTGACGATGCGCGACGACAGCGTCGTGTTGCGATAGAACACCGCATGAATCGGCTGGCGGAACTCGAGGGTGTCGTCGACGAGCAGTTCGACGAGGCTGCCATCGCGGCGATGCGTGCCCGTCATGTAGTCGGCGAGGCATACGACGCCCGCGCCATTGAGCGCGAGCGTCAGCAGCGTCTCGCCGCTCGACGCCTGCAACGCCGGATGAATGCGGTACACGCCATCGTCCGCGGTGCGCAGCGGCCAATGGTTCAGCGTTTCCGGCTGCACGAAGCCGAGCAGCGTATGGTTCGCGAGATCGGCGACGCTCGCCGGCACGCCGGCTTTCTCCAGATAGGCCGGGCTCGCCAGAATGCGCAGCCGGCTGCTGCCGAGCCGGCGCGCGTGCAGCGTCGAATCGCGCAGCTCGCCGATCCGGATCGCGACGTCGGTGCGGTGTTCGAGCAGGTCGATGATTTCGTCGCTCGTATGAAGTTCGGCCTCGATCGCCGGATACGCGTCGCGAAAGCCCGGCATCATCGGCGCGATCACATGCTGCATGAACGGCATCGCCGCATTGATCCGCAACCGCCCGGCCGGCGCCTCGCGCTGGCTGACGATCTGTTCCTCGGCGAATTCGACCGACGCGATGATCTCGCGCGCGTAGTCGAGAAAGAGCTTGCCCTCCTCGGTCATTTCGAGGCGGCGTGTCGTGCGGCGGATCAGCGTGGTGTCGAGTTTTTCCTCGAGGCGCCGCAGAATCCGGCTCATCACCGAGGTCGGCTGATGCAGTTTGTCCGCCGCGCCCGTCAATGAACCGGTATCGGCGATGGTCACGAACGCGAGCATCTCGTCGAGGGTCGTCTTCATGGTCGGCAGTCGTCAGCGGTGTCAGGGACCGTCACGATAGTGCCGCCGCGCCGCTTTGATAAGCGGGCTCGCGCGCGAATCATAGTTGATTTCGATTCAATAATGAGCGGAGAATATTGTCGGAATATTCGGACGTGAAACGGGCGGCCGGGCCTGCAAGCACGTGCGGATCGACGCGCGTTTCAGCAGGCAACGCGGTGCGGCAGCGTCAGGCCGCGACGGGCATCTCGTGGCGAATCCAGTCGAGCATCGCGCCGTGCCGCGGCGCCCACCCGAGTTCCCGTCGCGCCCGCAGCGCCTTCACGCGGCTGTTCGAGGCGAGCGAGAAATGCGCGCGCGAGTGACCGAGCACCTCGGCGGCATCGGCGACGTCCCATTCGACGACCGACCGCAAACCGAGCCGCGCGGCGAGCGCGAGACCGATTTCCGCGAACGACGCTTCGCCGTTTTCCGCGAAGTAGAACGCGCCCGGCGGCGCGGCATGGACCGCGTGCAGATAGAGATCGGCGACATCGTCGACGTGCACGTTCGACCAGCGGTTCAGCCCCTTGCCGATCACGCGCACCGCGCCGGCGTCGCGCGCGATGGCCGCGAGCAGCGGCAGTTGCGCGCTGTCGCGACGCAGCCCGAGCCCGTCGCCATAGATCATGCTGTTGCAGATCACGGCCGAGCGGATGCCGAGGGTGGCGGCCGACATCACGAGCCGGTCGATCGCGCGGCGCTCGGCCTTCGCGGGATGGACGATCGGCGTCGTTTCGTCGAACACGATCGCGTCGCCGTGCGCGCCCTGCGCATCGTCCGCGATCACGCTCGTGCCGCTCGTGTGCAGGAACGCCTTGCCCGAGCCGCTCAGCGCCGCGATGATCGTCTCGACGGCCTCGCGGTGATCGCTGTTCGCCGCGTTGACGACGCAATCCGCGTCGCGCGCGAACGCATGCAGCAGCGCCGTATCGTCGAGCGTGCCGACGACCGGCATGATGCCGGCCGCCGCGAGTTTCGCGGCGTTGTCGCCATCGCGCGTCAAACCGGTGACGACGTGCCCGGCCGCGACGAGCCGCGCGGCCACCGATCCGCCGATGTAGCCGGTCGCGCCCGTCACGAATATCCTGCTGCCTTTCATCCGCTGCTCCGGGAAGCGAGGCGGGCCATGCGGCGCACGTCTCGCGAAATGTCGTGCGTCGCAGTATCGACGGCCGGTGCCGTCGGCGGAAGAGGTGAATCGCTAAAACAGTTTTGCGCGCGGCGGGATGATGGGCCGTGTCGGACGAAACCCGCTTCGATGGGCGTGCAGCCGTTCGCGGCGATCTCGCGCCGCCGGCCGCGCGTCGTCGAGCGCGGCCCCGCCCGTGATTCCGCTCCATGCGATGCTCGATCGGTCCGCCTCCGTCGACCGGTATCGCGCTCGCCGCACACCGGCTTGCCCGCCCATCAGGAGCATTTCCCGACGGGTGGGCATGGCGACGTTACCGCCCGTCGCCGAGCGACTGGAGAATCCGGTAGGCGACCTTCACGCGGTCCTCGATCGGCACGTTGCCGTTCGCGAGCATCACGATCCCGATCCGCTTCGCGGGAACGAACGCGACGTACGTGCTGAAGCCGCCGGTCGAGCCCGTCTTGTTGATCCAGGTCGCGGGGTTCGGCGCGAGCGGAGGCTGGATCGCGCTGGCCGGCACCGCGTCGAACAGCATCTTCGGCGCGTTGCCGGCGAGCAGCGTCGGCAATGCGACCGGGTACGGATACTGTTCCCAGATCAAGTCCTGCGTCAGCGGCCCCGCGCGGAAATAGCCGGTGTGCGTGCGCTCGATCGCGCGCTGCAGGCGCGGCGCCGTCTGGATCATCCCCAGGTTCGCCTGCACGAAGCGCAGCAGGTCGGCCGCCGTGGTCCGCACGCCGTACGCCGGCTGCCACAGCATGCCTTGCGACATCCGCACCGGCTTGCCGTCCTTCGTGTAGCCCTGCGCATAGTCGGCCATGCGCGCGGCGGGCACGTCGATGTATGTGTGCGTCATCCCGAGCGCGGGAAAGAGCCGCTGCTCCATCAGCGTCGCGAAATCCTCGTGCATCGCCTTCGCGGTGAGCCAGCCGAGCATGCCGATCGCGACGTTCGAATACTTGCGGTGCGTGCCCGGCGCATACTCGGGCCGCCACGCGTCGAGATAGCGGATCAGGCCCGCATCGTCGCGAATGCTGTCCGGCACCTGCAGCGGCGTCCCGCCGGGCGTGTGCGTGCCGAGCTGAAGCAGCGTGACGACGCCGAACGGCTTGCCCTGCAACTCGGGCAGATATCTGGCCACCGGGTCCGCGAGCGACAGTTCGCCGCCCTCCTGCGCGTCCGCGGCGAGCGTCGCGGTCAGCGTCTTGCTGACCGAGCCGATCTCGAACAGCGTGTCGCCGGTCACCGGCTTGCCGGTCTGCTTCGACATCACGCCGTAGTCGAACACCTGCGGCTTGCCGTCGGCGACGATGCCGATCGCCATGCCGGGGATCGCATACTGATTCATCAACGGCGCGATATGGCGCGTGACGGTGTCGTGGAGGTCGTCCTGCGTGACGGCGGCCGCGCGACCGGCCGTGGCGGTCGCGCATGCGGCGACGAACAGGGTCGCGACGACGCGTGTCGCATTGAATCGCATGAGTGCGGTTCCTTCTATTTCCGATGGTTGCATGGACAACAGATCCGGCCGCGTCGCGCGGAAAAGGCGGCGGCCGTCCTGTCGAAGCAGGACTATCCGCTACCGTCCGATCGCCAACAATCGACGATATGTTGCGCGAGCCGAAAGAAAAACTTATGAGATAGGCGGAATGCGGGACGAGGCAGCCGCCATGCCGGGCCACTCACCCGTTTTCCGCGAAAACCTGTCGGTTTTAACAGCATCGAATCCGGCGACCGAATGGCGCCGCGTCGAAAATCGACGAAAAAGAGATAAGTCTTGTCAGATCCACGGGCGCCGGCCAGCCGCGCGATTGATTCACCCGCACGGATCGAAGTAGACTCGCGGAAGCCAAAAATAAGATCCGACCTGAGAGAATCCATGAATCGCCCTTTTCCGCTCGTCCGCTCCCGAGTCATCGGCTCCCGCGCGCTCGCGTGACGTTCACGCACCGACCGACCTGAACCGGACTACGCGACGCCGCCACGTTTGTTTGCGCGCGTACGCTCGTCGTTTCGCCCTTGAGCCAGAAGAACCGCCAGGGTCCCGCGCGCACCGCCCGCGCACGCCCTGCCCGACCGGAGAGTGAGCCCGTGACCGAAACCTTGGCCGCGTCGGCCTATCGGCCGCGCGATGTCGTCAATGCACCCGACATCAAGGCGGCCATCGCCCGCCGCAGCGCCGCGCGCGGCGATCCGGCCGAGATCCGCGCATGGCTCGGCAATCATTTCTTCCGCTGGGTCGTCGGTGCGTTCGAGCAGGCGCAGCCGCTCGCTTCGCTCGCCGATTACCGCGCGCTCGCCGGCGCCGACCGGCCGGC